>NZ_JAVDUS010000014.1:0-240673 GCF_031456485.1 Bacillus sp. 3255 | reverse complement strand
CTAAGCACCGAAGTGCTCCGCTCGACTTGCATGTATTAGGCACGCCGCCAGCGTTCGTCCTGAGCCAGGATCAAACTCTCCATAATAGTTGAACGTAGCTGAGAGACTTTGATCTACGATCAAAGATCCCTATATTACGCTCATTTATTGAAAGCTGAATAGCTCAATTGACTTGCTAGCGAGATTATTAATCTCATGTTTGAACGATTGCTCGTTCATGTTTACTCACTCGTTGTTCAGTTTTCAAAGATCAATCAATGTCCCAGTCGTTTCGAACCGGAGTTATATCTTAACACCGCTTAGCGAACTGTGCAACAACTTGAATTTTCCAATTCCGCTTGTTTCGTTCCATTCATTTGGCAGACTGTTAATATACCATGCCCTATTCCTCGTAGGCAAATGTAAAATATGGAAAAGAAAATACCTAGCTCATGGATAGAACCAGTCTTCCAGGGAACCTTATAAACCAGAAACGAAGGCTTAAGGTTGTATTTCCATGAAAATAATCGAAAGGACGGCTATTACATTGAAAGATAACACTGAACATGATGAGCCTACTATTGCCCCAGGTATGAACACACACGACTTACTTGAAAAGAAAGCAACGGAAGAAGATGTTGAGAACGGAGAGGCCACTTCAGTAACACGCCTTTACTTAGACCGCACACCGGAGGACTAAAATTAACCCAAAAAAAAGCATCCATTCAAGATGCTTTTTTTGCTGAAATTACGCATCCTTACTCTTTCTTCGCTCTCGGAGTACTCTCAAAGCCTATAGACTTATGAGTGCCGTCGCAGAAAGGCTTGTTCTTTGATCCGCCACATCGACATAGGGAGAATGATTCTTCATGCTCGAACAAGTTGCCCTCAGCGTCCAACAACTCGACTGCCCCAGTAATTCGAAGCGATCCATTATCATTGACCTTGATTTTGACCAGGTTTTCGTTTGCCACTATGTTTCCTCCATTTGTATCCTCGTATTAATAAAAAGAAGAGGCGATCCCGGACAACATTTGCCCCTTGCCCCTTAATCCTCTTCCTTATAGGTATGTGCAGTTATTGAATCTTGATAGAATAAGAGGCAGCCTCCGTATTGATCTCCATACCATTTTCGTCCTGATACCCATGGAAATTGCCATTCAACGGAATTTCGAAACTATCTCCCGGCAGGGGTTGCTTATCATCATCATCAAGTTGAAAGATGAACCCGCTCCCATGAAGTAATATCGCCTGAGGTGAAAGATAATCATCTATGCTGTCCGAATGGCTCATGAGCCCGACGTTTTGTAACGCAATTTCAACCTGATCTATGTCATTCTGTTCTTCTTTTTTAATCAAAATGTTTTTGTCTAAATTAGCCTCAAACCAGCCACAAACCTCTTGAATTGTTAGTGTCTCCATTATGTGTCACCCCCTCCGAACGATAGCATGCCCTAGGTTCATAATTTTACTCCAATCTTAGTAATCGTTGATCTTTAGCGTAATTAGAAAACGGAGCCCGCTAACCCGCGGTGCTCCGTTATAATTGTTCCAGCATTCCTTACTCGGCGTCCAGCTTAAACCAACAACTAGCATAATCGCCGTCAATCTGTGGTAGATTCAGCCCGAAGTGCATGAGCCTGTCACCGCGGTAGCTGGTGCCCAGCTGGCTGACGCGATAATCGAAGCCCGCATTCAGACCGCGAAGCTGCAGCCTCCGCAGCGGAGCGTTCGGCTCCGCCAGCACCCGGAAATAGAAGACGACCGCTTGCTTCTTATCTTCCGAAACGAACATCCAAGCCGTTTCATTGCCGGTAAACGGACTTTTTAACCGGTACAGATCGCCGCTCTGCACAAGCCCTCGAAGCTCTTTATAATCGCTCACTTGCCGCTTCATGACCGCTTTCTCTTCCTCAGACAGCTTGGTCAGATCCAGCTCATAGCCGAAGTTGCCGGACATCGCCACGTCGCCCCTGGTCGTGAGCGGCGTGATGCGGCCCACCTGATGATTCGGTACGGCGGAAACGTGCGAACCCATCGCGCTGACCGGGTAGACGATGCTGGTTCCGTACTGGATTTTGAGCCTTTCGACTGCATCCGTATCGTCGCTTGTCCACGTCTGCGGCATATAGTAGAGCATGCCCGGATCGAACCGGCCGCCGCCGCCGGAGCAGCTCTCGAATAGGATATGCGGGAAGGCTCCGGTCAGCTTCTCCAACAGTTCATACAGTCCTAGCATATACCGGTGCGCTACTTCGGATTGGCGTTCCGCCGGCAGCGCAGCGGAACCGATTTCCGTCATATTCCGGTTCATATCCCATTTCACATAGCTGACGGGGACGGTTCGGAAGATGTTGCTGAGCGCGTCATAAATATAGGCCCTGACATCCTGTCTGGAATAGTCGAGAATGAGCTGACGCCGTCCTTCCGTTCTCCGCCGTTCCGGCACGTGCAGGCACCACTCCGGGTGAAGGCGATACAGCTCGCTCTCCGGCGATACCATCTCCGGCTCGAACCATAGACCGAACTGAAGTCCCAGCTTATTGACACGGGCAGCCAAATCTTCCAGACCGTTCGGCAGCTTGGCGCGGTCGACCGTCCAATCTCCAAGCGAAGTCGTATCGTTATCGCGCTTGCCGAACCAGCCGTCATCGAGCACGAACAGTTCAATCCCGAGCCTAGCTGCTTCGCCAGCGATCGCCTCAATTTTCTCAGCATTGAAATCAAAGTAAGTCGCTTCCCAGTTATTCACCAGAACCGGCCGTTCCTTATCGCGATGAACCCCCCGGCACAGCCTTGTACGGTACAGCTTATGGTACGTTCTCGACATGCATCCCAGCCCTTCGGCTGAATAAACAAGCACCGCTTCCGGCGTTTGGAACGACTCTCCCTGCCCCAACAGCCAATTGAAATCAAACGGATTGATGCCGATCGATACCCGAACCGTATCGAACTGATCCACTTCCGCCCCGGCAGCGAAATTCCCGCTATAGACGAGACTGAAACCGAACACGTCCCCCTGCTCTTCGCCCGCATCCGGACGGAGCAAGGCGATGAATGGGTTCGCCTGATGGCTGCTCGAGCCGCGACGGCTTTCAATCTTAGTCGTCACACCTTTCGTGAGAGGAGTTCTTTGGATATGCCTTTCCCTCACCCAAGCGCCTGTCAAAACTAAACAATCATACTCAGCATCGGCAAAGTCGACACTTGCGCTCAAAGCGCTCCGTAGGTTCAGCGCTTGCTGCCCTTTATTAACCAAACGTACGGATCGTGTAATCGCACTGAACGCTTCAAATACCGTATAGCTGATAATAACCAGCAAGCCGGAATACGAGTCGGTTAGCTCGAGCTCCAGTGTCATCGCTTCCTGTTCCGACTCGGCATAGACAGCCGGCAGCCCATCCAGTACGGGCTTTCCCTTTACGATTCGGTGCTTGCTATATAACAGCTCGGTAATCCGGCTCCCGTCTTGCAGCTGTACCTGATAAGCCGGATGGCGGAAATCGCTGGTTCCATACTGCGGATATTCCTGCGGTAACGTATCAAGCGAGATGCGCCTGTCTTCCGGCACCGGATTAGGGCTGAACGAGCATCGCTCCTGCAGCATCAGCAATTCGTCTAAGTTCCCGTCCGGATCCAGTTTCTTTCCCCAGTAGGCATGAGACGGATAGCCGTTCACCAGCTGAATGATGTAGCTCATATCTTTCGATTGCAGATGAAACAGCTGCTTATTTTCGTTGTAATAGATATTCATCGTGCTTTCCCCACTCTCCGATATATAGATTCTCCGCAATTGGCCATGATGAAAAGAAAAGAGCGAGATGGGCTTGGGCAACTACCCCACCTAGTCTCGCTCTTTTATACCCGCAAGCTGTTATTCTTTCACTGTTAGATTGCTAATGGTAAATTCAAATTCCAAATCCTGATCTGAAGGTATCTGATATTCCCCGTGCACAGGTGCCCCCCAGCTGTCGTCTCCGCCTACTCCCATTTGCCGGCCGGCCACGGTTACGACCGTATAATGCACCTCCGGCAGCTCCCAATGATGATTAGCCTCCTCCAGCTCAAAGGCGGAATAAGGAGATACATTGCACTCCACCGGATCCAGCGGATCCGCTTTGATCATAAGCCCGAGTCCATGCACATCGGTTATTTTCACGCTTCGGACGCCAGTGCGGTTACCCGATTCCTGCGGAACGAGATAACGCGAAGGCAATTGATCAACCGGCTTGCTGAAAACAGCCAAACGCGCACCGTAAGCGCGGTCGATATAGTTTTCTTCTGGTCCCATCGCATACCATTCGGATTGGTTGTAATCTGCCGCCATCTTGAAAGTGAGCGCAACGATAGGCAGATTCGGAAGCCCCTCGGCACCTTTGTAGCTGTTGTTCACACGAACGGTTCCATCCGCATACACCGTGTAGGCCGTTCTAACACGTATGTCAGCATGGATGCTGAACGTGTACTCAAACGTGACGGTTGCCGAATCCGACGTTTGCTGTAGTTCGACTTTTACGCATTTTCTCGCCAGACTCGCTGCATACCAAGCGCCAGCCGTATAGCCGAGCGATGTCCCTTTATCATTATCGGTAGTAGCCCTCCAAAACAGTGGCGTCGGCGGTACGGCAATCATTTCACGGCCGCTGTATTTAATGGATACCACAGATCCGACTTGCTTGGAAAATAGCACGGTAAAGTCCTTGCCCATTATGCCGATATTTACATCGCCTTCAACCACTTTAAGAGCTCCGGATGGCAGACTACGGTCGGTTGACGCGATGTTTGCCACGATATTTTGGCCAAAAGCGACCTCAAATCCAGCTTCGGCCCATAAGTGCGACTCTTTAAGCTTCAGCGAAGCTTGCAGGCAATACTCACCGGGCACCTCATCCATATGGGGCAGTTCGATCGGGACGCTAATTTGTTTTTGCGCTTCAACGTCGACATTTGTTTGCCAAATCCCTATCTGCCGGCCATCACATAATAAACGGTATTCGAGCACAAGATGATCCGTTCCTACGAACAAGTTTTCATTGACGATTGTAATATGCGTACGGGCCGGCTCCAGCTTGTAATTCTGATAGAGGAATTTCACTTCCTGCATTTTCGGCGTGATTTGCCGGTCCGCGTATACAAGGCCATTGCCACAGAAGCTGTAATCGGAAGGGCGATCACCGAAATCGCCGCCGTAAGCCAAATATTCGCGGCCGAAACGGTCTTTTTTCACCAACGCTTGGTCCATATAGTCCCAAATAAAGCCGCCTTGATACATCGGGTACTTGCTTTCCAATTCCGTATATTTGTGCAAGCCGCCTACAGAGTTGCCCATGGCATGCATATACTCACAACTGATGTACGGTTTCTCCGGCTGGCTTTGAAGATAGGCTTCAATATCTGCCGGCTTCGCATACATTCTGCTCTCCATGTCGCTGGTTGCATCATAGTCGCGGTTATGGAATACGCCTTCGTAATGGACAAGCCGGCTCGGGTCGGTTTCACGGAAATAATTCGACACGTCCAGGATGACCTGCCCCGCATAAGACTCGTTACCACACGACCAGATCAAGATGGAAGGATGGTTCTTATCCCGTTCCAGCATCGATTGCGCACGATCGAGCACGATGTCCCGCCACTTCGGATCGTTGCCCGGAATGTTCCAAGAAGGCTCGACAGCCCCCATCTTTTGCCAAGATCCGTGGGTCTCCAAGTTCATCTCATCGATGACGTAGACGCCATATTCGTCGCACAGCTCGTACCACAACGTTTGGTTCGGATAGTGCGAGGTGCGGACGGCGTTGATGTTGCTGCGCTTCAGCGTCTGGATATCCCACAGCATATCCTGCTTCGTGATCGTCCGCCCGCTGCGGCAGTTAAATTCATGGCGGTTGACGCCCTTAAACAAGATTCGTTTGCCGTTCAGGCACATCAGCTTGTCCTTCATTTCAAAACGGCGGAAGCCGACCTTTTGCACGATGGCTTCGACCAGTTCCCCCTGCCCATCCAGAATCGAGATGCACAGCGAATACAAATACGGGCTCTCGGCGCTCCATAGATGCACGCGGCCCGCTTCAGCAGTGACTTCCAGCTTGCCGCCTTGGAATTCCTTCTTATCCGTAAGGCACGTCTTGCCCGCGGCATCCTTCAATTCCAGCAGCGCCTGAACGGGAGCGGACGGCTCTGCGCGCAGCGCCAAATCCACCTTCAAGGTGCCGTTCTCATAGCGGTCATCCAGCTCGGCTTTGACGTGCAGATCCCAAACATGATGCTTCGGAACCGTAAATAAGTACACATCGCGGAAAATGCCGGAGAAGCGCCAGAAATCTTGATCCTCCAGCCAGCTTCCGGTGCTGCGCTGATAGACCTCAACAGCCAGCTTGTTCGACCCTTCGCGGATGTACGGTGTCAAATCGAATTCGGATGGCGTGAAGCTGTCCTCGCTGTAGCCGACAAATTCGCCGTTCAGCCAAACGTAAAAAGCGGATTCGACGCCTTGAAAAGAAATGTAAACGGGCTTGCCCTGCATATCGGCTGGCAAATCAAAATGCTTCACATAACTGCCCACCGGATTATGCTCCTGGGAAATGTGCGGAGGACGAAGATCGGCCAGCCCGTCCCACGGATACATCGTGTTCACGTACTGCGCTTGGCCCCAGCCTTGAAGCTGAATGTGGCCCGGTACCTGAATATGCTCCCAAGCGGCGCAATTGTAATCCATTTCGTAGAACGCGGCAATCCGGCTTGCCGGATTCACCGCATAGCTGAACTGCCAGCTGCCGTTCAAGCTGTGGCGCATGTCCATCGGCGATCCGGCCATGGCAGACGCCATTGATTTATAGTAGCGGTGGTCTGAGTGAGCATCCAGCCTGTTCACTCGATAAATGCTTACATCTTGAAGCCAATCCAGGCTTGGTTTCGTATGACTCATTCGATTCGTCTCCTAAACATTCATATTCAGCAATGACTTTATTTCACAGATCCGACCATGCCCGCGACGAATTGCTTTTGCATGAGGAAGAAAACAATGGCAGTCGGCAGCGTGGAAATCACAATAGCCGTCATGATCACACCGAAATCCGGCGAATAACTGGAACCCAAGTTCGAGACTAAGAGCGGAATCGTTCTTTTATCCGGGGTTTGCAGCACAATCAGCGGCCACAAGTAGTTGTTCCAGCTGGACATGAACGTAATAATCGACGCGGCGGCGAAAGTTGTCTTCATCGTCGGTAAGTAGATGCGGATAAACAAGCCGAGCTCGGTCAAGCCATCCATGCGTCCGGCCTCCAGCAGCTCCTTAGGGAACATTTTCGTGCTTTGGCGGAAAAAGAAAATGAGGAACGCAGTCGTAAAAGTCGGGAGCACGACCGCCACGATCGTATTGACCCCAATCACGGGAACCGTTCGCGACAGCTTGGAGAACATCTGATAAAGCGGCACCATCATGGCCGCGAATGGAATCATCATGGACAGCAGCAAAATGTTGAACACGATATCCTTGGCCTTGCTGCGGTAAATTTCAAAGCCATAACCGGCCAGGGAGGCAATCAGGAGCGCCAGCACTGTCGTCGATATCGAGATTTTGAGTGAATTGCCGAAAGCTTGGAACAGGTTGATCGAGCTCACCAGCTTGTTGAAGTTTTCGACAAAATGGCTGCCCGGCAGCATTCTCCCCTGGGTGACATCCACGGAAAGATTCGTTGAGCTGATGACCATCCAAATAAAAGGGAATATCGAGACAATCGCCGCAGCGGTCAAAAACACATAGATGAAGATCCTTTTCAACATTATTTATTCTCACCTGCCAGTTTAATTTGAAGGACAGACAGCACGATAATCATGACCACAATCGAATAAGAAACGGTAGCGGCATAACCAAAGTCCGGCGAGTATTTGAACGAAAGATTATAGATGTATTGAGAAATCGATAGAGTTGCATTGCCTGGTCCGCCTTTTGTAATATTCACAATTTCGTCGAACAGCTGCAGCGTCCCGATCGTCGAAGTAATCGAAGTAAACAAGATGATCGGCTTCAATAAAGGGACCGTAATGCTGAAAAATTGCCGGACCGAGGAGGCGCCGTCGAGACGAGCGGCTTCATAGATCGAGTTGTCGATGTTTTGCAGAGCGGACAAATAGAAAATCATATTATAGCCGGTCCAGCGCCAAGTAATCGCGATAATAATCGTTATCTTCGCCCAGAACGGATCGGAAATCCATTGAATCGGTTGCGTGAGAATATGCAGCTTCAGCAGTGCGAGATTGACCAGACCGTCGTTGCCAAACAAATATTTGAACACGACTGAATATGCGACAAGCGAGGTGATGCAGGGCAAGAAAATCGCCGTGCGGAAGAACCCTTTGAACCGTAGATTACTGTCGTTAAGCAACACGGAGATGATCATGGCCAGCAAAATCATGATAGGCACTTGGATGATCAAATAGAGAAACGTATTTTTGACAGCAGTAAAAAACGTCTTATCGCTAAACAGCCGTTTGTAGTTGTCGACGCCATTGAAATGCAGGTTTGATCCGGCTCCGGTCTTAAAAGACAGCAGCAAAGCTTGAATCATCGGATAAAAGTAAAAGATACAGATCAAGATTACGGCGAGCGCAATAAACAGCCATCCCGTCAACTTTGCTCGGTTTTTCATTGTATAGTTCAAGGCTACCAAACCTTCCCTTATAAAAAATGGAAACGCTGACCTCGCCATGCTCATCGGCAAAACGAAGGTCAGCGTTGATCGGAATGCAACGGGTTACTTAATTTGCGACTCCGCTTGAGACTGCGCGTCGCTCAACACTTTATCCAAATCCGTACCTTTCAAATAGCTCTGCGCTCCGACTTTAAGGATATCTTCGATCTCATACGTATGCATGCCATAGTTGACCTTTGGAATTTGCGTCGTCCAGGTTGCAAAATCAGAGCTGATCTTTTGCCCGCCGAAGAAATCATCCGCTTTCGTATAAGCTTCGCCTGAAGCAGCAGGCTTATAGGTGCCGATAACGCCGATATTGGTCAGCATTTTTTGATACAATTCCACATTAGAGCCAAGCGTTTTTCCAAGGAAATCTGCGGCAACCTCTTTGCCAGGGCTATTCAGCACATACCAGGAGCTTCCGCCAAGGTTCGAAGCATTGACCGAGCTCGCTGTGTTCTTCAATTTAGGGAACGGAACGACGGCCCATTTGCCGGATTGATCCGCTTGCGCCTTAACGGAAGGCGTGATCCAGTTGCCTGTTGGCACGGTTGCGACTGCGCCGCTGTTAAAGCCGGCCAGGAAAGAGTTCCAGTCGGAAGTAATCTTCACGATATTGGCGGTCATTAACGTTTTGTAAGTTTGGAAAGCGTCTTTCAAAGCAGCATTATCTTTCAGATCCGGCGTAGAGCCGTCGCTTTTCAGATACCAGGAGCCTGCCGACTGAATCATCATGCGGATTAAACCGAGGTCGTTCGGATCCTGTGTCAGCATATCTTTGCCGGTTTTAGCTTTGACCGCTTTACCGATCTCAATAAATTTGTCCCAATCGATGTTCTTCATATCGTCGACTTTATAGCCGGCTTGCTGCAGGTAGTCGGTGCGGACGTACAATCCGGTTACGCCGGAATCGAACGGAAGACCGTACTGTTTCCCGTTTACGCTCGTCGATCCAATTTTGTAGTCGGCAAAATCAGACGCTTTAATGGAAGCCGACAGGTCTTGGAAAGAATCGGGGTACGCTTTCAAAAAGCTTTGAGCCCGGTAGTCTTCGATCAAAACAACGTTAGGCAATCCCGAAGTTGTGCCGGAATTAAGTCCGGTGTTCAGCTTTTGGATGATGTCATCTTGAGCATATTCCACGATGTTGATTTTCACATCCGGATGATCTTTCGCATACGTTTCTTGCGCCAGCTTCATCGCTGCGATATTAAAGTTTTTGTCCCAAGCCCAGACTGTAATTTCCTTCGCGCCGGTTGACGCTTGATCCGCAGGTTTCGCGGTATTCGTTGTATTGCCGGAGTTGCTCGAGCATGCCGATAGCAGCAAAAAGCTCGATAGCAGAACGGCTGAAAGTTTCTTTTTCATGTTGCTCCCCCTGTTTGATTGAGTTATGAAAATGCTTACAATGTAATCTTAACATCCCTCGAAAAAGGCCTGTTAGGAATTACTTTTCAACAATTAGTGTTATTTTTTGAAGTTACAACCGTTCTTATTCTCTTATTTTTTTAGAATTTGTACTTTTTTTAGAATTTGTACTTTTTTTAGGATTGCAGGGGGGTTACACCCGCTGATCGGTCAGCCATGGAATCCTAATCGTAATTTTCGTGCCCTGGCCTAGTCCGCTCTCCATCGAAACGCCGTACTCCTTGCCATACAGCAGTAATAAGCGGTCGTGAACGTTGCGGATACCGATGCCTGTGAACGGATGTTTCGCATGGGCCGGATTCGTCGTTGTCTCCTCAGAGGGTGCCAGCTCCATTCCGTCGCCATTATCGACGACCTCGCAGACGAGTGTTTCCCGGTCTCTGGTAATGATAACGTAAATATAACCTGTATGTTTTTTATTAAAAGCATGAAAAAAGGCATTCTCGATAAAAGGCTGGAGCATCAGCTTGGGCACCTGCGCCGTCAGGCAATCCGGCGAGACGAAGTAATCGACTTTAATGCCGCGGCCATAGCGCACCTGGTTAATAAACACGTAATGCTTCAGACTCTGGAGCTCCTGCTCAACCGTAATCGTTTCTTTGACATTGCTGATCGTATTTTGGAGGAGCGAGATGAGCGCATGAATCGTCTCTGTAGCCTGATCATTACTGCCCCGCTGGACTAATATGTTCACGGAGGCGAGTGTATTATACAGAAAATGAGGATTAATTTGCTGCTGCAGCGCGGCCAGCTCCGCCCTTCGCTGCTCCTTCTGGGTCTCAACCAGCCTGCTGATATAGTCGTTAAGCTCGTCGAGCATATAATTGAAGGAATTGCTGAGCTCCCGCGTTTCGTAGGTCCCTGAGACCGTCATATAGTTGTTAAAATTGTTTTTGGTTACGTTCGACATCTTCTTGACGAGCGTTCGCAGCGACTTGGTCAGTCTACGCGTAATAAAGTAAACGAGCAGCACGGCAGCGGCCACAATACCTGTACAAATAAGCACGATCGCCTTCGTGTTGAGCATATGGCCGAGCACCATATTTTTATCGATCACATTCACAATATAGAAATCAAACAAAGGCAAATAATCGGCAAGCACGATAACATCTTTGCCGATCATTGCCATCTCCAGATTAGCCCCGCCCGTCTGCTCCAGCGTCTTGGCGCCGGTTAGCAGCTGATCGGATACCGTCCCGATGAGCTCCGTCCGATTGCTGGAGACGATGACCCCGGATTGATCCAGGATCATCACATCATTACCGGTGCTTGTAAAATTGTTGTACACACCATTGAATTCGCTTTCCCTGATCATCATGTACAGGGTGCCGTATATTTGCTCGCTTCCCGGTATGTACAGCGCTTTCGAAGCGACCAAACAAGCCTCATCGCAGCCCGCCGCTTCCGGTTTCATAAAGCTGTATAGCAGCTTTCCAGGCTGACTGAGCGTGCTTTGTGTGATCGGATTTTGCTGCAGTTCATGCGGGGATCCGGACCAATAAGCACGGTCGCTGACATAGCTTTTGCCGTTTCCCCCGAGCAGCAAGATCCCAATGCTTTTGGCCCCGATACCGGATTGAATCCGGTGCATCTGCTCCTCCATGCTGTACACGATGCTGTAGCTCGTCAAAGAGTCCATCTCCGGCCCGGTCAGATAATTTCTGATCGCAGCGCTTTGCGCCGTATTAATCGCTATGTTTACGTTGGAGTAGTGGAACGATTCCAACCCGCTTTTAATCTGGTCGATAATCTTCGAATTGGTAATACTGAACGTTTGTACAAACAGCTTTTTAGACATTTGCACCGTTACCCATGAAGTTAAGATCGTGATGGAGATAATACTGATTACCATGACGATGAAAATTTTGCTAAATAAGCTTTGTTCTGCGATTTTCCGTAGACGCGTTCCCATTGGCAGCCGATTGTCTCCTCTATTGGTTTTTACGATATAGGCTAGGCGAAATTCCCTTTAACTTGCGAAACACTTTCGTAAAGTAACTGTGGTCGGAGTAACCGACTTTACTGCCTATCTCTGCGATCGAAAGCGCCGGGTTATCCCGCAGCAGCTCACAGGCCTTGTCAATGCGAAGACGGTTCAAGTATTCATTGAAGCCTTCTTTATTATGAACGGCAAAATAATTGGATAAATACGAGGCGTTAAAATGAAACAGCTTCGCCACTTCCGTTAAGGTCAGCGGTTCCGATAGATGCTCGTCGATATACTGTAAAATCTTTTGGAAGGCCGGCGAGCCGGCTTTTTTGCCGGTGACGCATTCCATGGCCTCGTTCAAAAATTTCTCTACCAGCGCGATCACGTCCGTAATATGATCCGCCTCATGAATCAAACGAAAATACTCATATTTGCTTTCATCCAAGGAAGCCGCCTCATAATGAAAATGCAGCAGCGAAACGATAATATTGAAAAGGCTGTGGCCTAATGACGATTTCAAGGCGAACATGTCCATGTCCATCCGTCCAGGCATCGACTGCACATAGCTGCGCAGCCGCTCGAACGCCTGAGGATACTCTTGGCGGTTCAGCCCGGCATTAAACGCTTCCATATCAAAGCTGACGCTTTCCCCTTGCTCCATCAACTCATCCAAAATCAAGTACTGCCGGTTCGACAAAAAGAAGCGGTGGTTGACGATTTGCATAATTTCGTTGGCATACACCTCGTGCATCGCTTCAATGTCTGTAAAAAATCGGCTAAGCGCGAAAAACAAGCTTCTGCCCGAGCTGGCCCCGGCTTCCGCAAGCTGTCTAACCAAGCGTGCAGCATCCGCTTTGGCCTCCGGATCCAGGTTGAGCAAGAAGCGGATTTGCCCGTCTTGATGAGACAGCAGCCGCACGGTCATTGGGCTTTGCATTTGCTGCACACCGGCCCCGATAACCGCCTCGGCCCATTCTTCACTGCGTTGAAGCGTGGCCGAACCAAGCTGCTGCGCATCCCCGATCAATAGGGCAAAGTCCGAATATGGAAGCGCGCTGGTCAGCTCCTGACGGTCGTACGGGATGGAATAGCCGGATATCAGCTTATCGAGAATATAATCCAGAGAATGCTTGCTTTCGCCGGCCAGCTCCATACCCCGCAGCTCAGGGATGCGCTGAGCTGTTTTATGCAGCACTGCGAGCAGCGAATCGGCATCGAGCTTCGGCTTCAGCATATAATCGGCAACACCGCTCTGAAAGGTCGAACGCACGTATTCAAATTCGCCGAAGCTGCTCAGCACGACAATTTCAATGTCCGGGTACATCGCTTTCACGACTTTCGCCAGCTCTGTGCCGTCCATCACCGGCATCACAATGTCGGTCAAAATAATATGCGGCCGGTGCAAATGAACCAGATCCAGCGCTTCCTTGCCGTTGGCGGCTTCGCCGACGATTTGAAACCCTTCACTTTCCCAGTTCAACAGATGGATAATTCCTTGACGCACCAGCATTTCATCGTCAACCACGAGGATTCTGCCCTTAGCCTCCATGTTCCGCTCCTTCATTCCAAATATAATTAGTCTCGCAATGACTTCCATTTTTATACATGTAAAAAAACGAGAGAGGATGCTTCGGTGTGAAGCGTCCCTCTCTCGATTCTATGATGGAAATAGCCTCGGTCGTGCCCATCCTTGGCAACCTATTCTAGCAAAAAACTTATGAAATTACAAAGAATATGCAAGATTGTGGCGGCTCTAAGTCAACACTTCGATGTCTCTTTTTGTTTAAACCCAAGGGGACTTGGAAATAATTCTCTGAAGAGGTTTGGATAAATGGGGGATACCCGTGCAAAACAAATTAGGCAACGATCTCATCGGCATCCTGTCCGCGTTCTCGATCATCATATTGGCCGTAGGGTTAATGAATCACGTCATGGTCATCCCCCCGCTTCTCCATGAGGCAAAACGGGATGCTTGGGTAAGCGTATTGTTTGCCATACTGCCCTATTTAGCGTGGACAACCCTTTTATTCTACATTATGAGGAATACAGATCAGCAGCCTCTTTTTACTTGGCTGACACAATATTATGGAAGAGTGATCTGCGGAGCCTATCGTCTTTTTTTCATTCTATACCTCTTCTTGATCATCGTGATGACGTTAAAGGAGACGACGATGTGGACACATACATCCTATTTGCCGCGCACTCCTCAGTGGGCCCTTTCCATTTCGTTGGTCCTGCTTTCCTGTTTTGCCGCACAATTCGGCGTACAGTCCATTGCGATTACATCGGGTATTTTGTTACCTTTCGTAATCATTTTCGGAGACTTTGTCATGAGCTCTAATCTTCCCCAAAAAAATTATTCCTTACTAACACCTGTTTTTGAAAATGGGATAGGCCCCATGATCAATGGGAGTTTGTATATTGGCGGGGGGCTTGTTGAGCTTATTGTCATTCTGCTTTTCCAGCATCAGATCAAAAAGAAAGTCCCGCTCTGGTCGTTATATTTGCTGGCTTGCTTTCTAGTCCTATTGATTCTCGGACCTGTAACGGGGGCAATTGCAGAATTCGGACCCTTCGAGGCTGGGGAATTACGATACCCTGCCTATGAAGAATGGCGGCTTGTCACGATCGGGAAGTACATCCGTCATGTAGACTTTTTATCTATCTATCAATGGCTGTCAGGAGCTTTCGTCCGTATAGCTATATCGATGTATTTACTCGTCGAATTGATGACAATGACCAAGCAAAAGAAGAATTCTGGTGTATTATTAGCGCTTCTCGGCATCGTGGTCGTAATCTTTGTAGAATTACCTATCAGTGATATGCAGTATACCGCATTCTTGAAGGGCTTCTACTTGCCAGGCTCCCTGTGGGGTACCACTTCGGCATTGGTCATTTTATTTGCATTGGCATTTTTTTCGAAAAGGGAGGTGAAAAGAGAATGAAATCGAATTGGTTTCGGAGACTTATTACACAAGAGGAAAATGTCCGAGTTGCTTCGGAAGCCCTCCCTTCATCTTCTCAAGATAAGGAATGGACCGCCGAAGAGATTAGTCAGCTATTTCGAAAATCAGCGGACATGAAAATGGAAACATACGAGCTGGGTGACACGGAACATTTGCAAAGCGTGTTGCTTTTTTATTGCGAAGGGCTGACGGACACCAAACCGATGAATGAATATTTGCTCCCTCGATTGACAGACTTAATCAATAAGAATTTCAGTATGGAGCTGGATAAAAAACTAAAATTAGACCGCATCTATCAAAAAGAAGAAATCATTGACCGTGTTTTTTCCGGCGAACTCGTTCTATACTTTGAACAATT
Source organism: Bacillus sp. 3255 (assembly GCF_031456485.1). Taxonomy (NCBI): domain Bacteria; kingdom Bacillati; phylum Bacillota; class Bacilli; order Caryophanales; family Bacillaceae; genus Bacillus; species Bacillus sp. 3255. The sequence continues at coordinate 225,319 of NZ_JAVDUS010000014.1, read as the reverse complement.
GAATGTCATATACACAGCTGATACGTCGTCCCCTCCTCAACGCCAGCCCGAGGAATCGAATACCGAGATATCCATTAAAGGCCCGAAAGACGCGTTCGTTGAAGAGCTTAGTACCAATGTAGCATTGGTTCGCAAAAGGCTTCGCAGCAACTCTTTGTGCTATGAACAGTTTACCATAGGCAAACGAAGCCGCAGTAAGGTCGCGCTTCTCTATGTTAACGATATTACGCGGACGGAGATCGTTGACGAAGTCCGATCACGGTTGCAGCATATTCAGATGGATTTGCTGTTCAGCAGCAGTCAGCTGGAAGAAATACTTTCGGATTCTTCCCGTTCCTTATTTCCATTGCTGCATTATACCACTCGTCCCGATTTTGTAGTGGATTGCCTCGCACGGGGCAGGTTTATCGTGATCGTTGATGGGGCACCAACGGCCGTCATCGGGCCGGCCAACTTAACGCTGCTGCTGAAGACCCCGGAAGATTTCTATATTCCATTCTATATGAGCTCGTTCGGACTGCTATTTCGCTTTGCCGGGCTTGTAATCTCTTTACTGCTTCCTGGTTTTTGGGCTGCACTTGCGTCATTCAACTTGGAGCAGCTTCCTTATCCGTTCGTTGCCACAATCTCTCTTTCACGTATTGGACTTCCGATGCCAGCACCTTTGGAAGGATTCTTGATGATCGCTCTGTTTGAATTGTTCCGGGAAGCCGGTGAACGTCTCCCCAAAGCAGTTGGACAGACGGTTGCCGTTGTCGGAGGCATTGTCGTCGGCGATGCGGCTATTCGAGCTGGACTTGCGTCCACGACCTTTCTCGTCATTGCCGCTATCACCGCCGTCTCCAGTTTCACTCTGGTCAATCAGTCCCTGGTAGGTACAGTCAGTATCATCCGACTCTTTGTCCTGCTCTGCGGGTCTACGCTCGGTATCTTCGGATTTAACCTATCGGTCATCGCCATTGTCGTTTACCTCTCTTCGCTCAAATCGTTTGGGGTACCGTACCTTGCGCCCTTATCCCCCATCCGCTGGAAGGATATTGTCATGGCGCTGCTCCGGAAGCCCTGGTACATGAAAACCCGGCGATCCGACATGCTGCAGACCAAAGACACGACCCGGCAACCGGAGGAATCCTAATGCGCAGAGTAGGGAAAATCGCTATGATATGGTTGCTGCTGCCGTTGCTAGCAGGGTGCTGGGACATTAAAGATATACAGGAAATCAACTATGTCACTTCCATTGGGTTCGATCTAGACAACAACCGGTACCGCGCGTATGTGCAAATGCTTGACTTTTCCTCCGTAGCGAAAACAGAATCAAGCAAACCAACACAGCCCATGCCGGTTTGGGTGGGGGTTGGTACGGGGGAGACCTTAATTGGAGCATTCAATGATCTGTATAAAACCTCACAAATGCGAACTTCATTTGGTCAGCTTAACACAGTTGTCATAGGTGAAGGCCTCATGAAAACAGGAATGAAAGATGTGAAGGAACTTCTGAGCCGCTATTATGAGTTCCGATACACACCATGGGTGTTTGGAAGCCGACAACCTATCGATGAATTGTTTGAGATTACCCCTTTTTTCAATCTATCGCCACTCATGTCCGTGCTGAATCAACCTCTAGAAGTATACAAACAACAATCTCTCATCGCACCTTTAACATTGAGAGAGTTTATTTCGGAGACGCGTGAACCTGGTAACTCCACGTTCCTACCTTCATTGTCAATCTCAAGTCATACTTGGAGAAACGGTAATCAGCAAAAGCCAATGCTGAAGATCGACGGTGTTTTTGTTTTTCAGCGTGAACATTTTCAAAAATGGTTCGACTGGGAAAGCGTTCAAGGACTTAGGTGGGTTGAGCCTAAGACCGAACGAAGTCCGCTTCTGCTCCGTTCCGAAGGTAAGCCTCAAGCATCCGTATCCTTGGAAAAACCCAAAATCAACATAGTTCCCCAAGCCGGAGAGGATCAAGTCACTTTTCATATGAACGTAAAGATTTCAGGTTATATCAGTGAAATTTTACAGCAACCGATACCCGAAACGGTTCTGGAGCTAAGAGTCGCGGAGGAAGTAAAGAAACAAATCAAAGATACCTACGAGGAAGGACTTAAAAAAAATTTGGATTTGATGCATTTAGAACACGCCCTCTACCGGCTAGACAACCGGGAATGGAAAAAATGGCGTGATCGCGGAGGTCTGAATCTAACTCCAGATTCCCTCAACATGAGGGTCGAAGTTAAATTAAACCACTCGGGAAAAATCAAGTACTGATTCTCCCGCATTGGTCAATAGCTGTATGACTCGGGCTGCCGTTTTCATCATGCGGCAGCCACTTTCTGTCTCCTTTCTCCTTTCTGCATCAAAAAATATTCGCCTTGTTTTTGTACAAAACCCTTATATATTCGAAAGCATACCATGCAGCAGCTTCATTCATCATTTTCAAAACCTTTTCATCTTCATAATCGGCTTGTTTCAAATGCTTTTCGAGTGTTTCACTGAGACCATCACTAACATTTTTTATTAAATCTAGATATGGAGCGTAATCCTTTAATAGCTTTGGCACTCTTTCATACCCCTGATGGATCATCAATATGGCTTCTTCCTCAGAAATTCCATAGCTCTCTCTTAATAGATCTTTGAGTCCATCCAATAATTCAGTGTTTTCATTTTCATTCAAGGACACAAATGTGGTTTCCATACACTTCCTCCTATCTGGCAATTTAGCACAATAGCGTATAATTGATTTGTAGGATCAAATTTAATATAGCTTTTATTTAGAACAAAAAGTTATACTTTTTCGCCACAAAATGTCACTCAATTGATATACTTGAGATTGGGGGGGAGAGTTGGATGGAAATCATAGAAAAGGGTTTTAATGTTTTAAATAATAGGGACATAGAGCTACGATATAGAATGGTAACTACAGAAAACCCTCGTATTTTTTATCATTATCACAAAGGCATCGAGGTCATATTTGTACATCGGGGTAAAGGAAACCTGACCCTCAATCGCAGGATTTATGATTTGGAATCAGGATGCGTAGTCATTTTACAACCTTTTCAGTTACACCGTATTCAATTTGATACGAGTCAATGTCCATATGAGCGCACGGTTTTGAATTTTGAACCCTCAGCTTTCGCACCTTTTCTTAAGAATTTCCCTATCCTCTTCCGTTTTTATGAGCAGGTGTGGAAAGAACAACTTGTTAATCAAGTGTTCCGTATAGAGAGCAACACGGCTTATATTTCAGGCGTTCTAGAACGTTTAAATGATCTTTTTTCGTGGCACGAGGATATTAACCCGGAAGCTGCATCGATGCTGATTCTCAACATTTTTGATTATCTCAAATCATTGCATAACGGCCATTCCGTTGCAGTCGCACGCCATGCAAGCCATGTTGAGAAAATAATGAATTGGATAGAGCTGCATTATACAGAACCTTTTAACCTCAACACCTTAGCCGAAGAACTTTATCTTTCTAAGCACCATGTCTCCCGTCTGTTTCGATCCGAAACAGGGGGCAACATCACCGAATATATAATTGCTCGAAGAATAAGACAAGCTTGTTGGTTGCTTAAAACTGAGTCCAAATCGGTTGAACTTATCGGATCGTCCGTCGGAATCCCCAATTTCCCTTACTTTTGCCGTCTATTCAAAAAAATAACGGGCTTAACTCCCATTCAATATCGTAACAGCCATTTAAATTAATTGAATTACTATCCGTTCTCATATCTCACGATCAAAGATCCAGCGGGCTGCTTAGACGATCCGCATAAAAATCAAAATAGAGCTTGCCATCCGTACCCCGTACAGCATAAAAGACATCACCTAGTGCATATCCCTTACTACGTACAGCCTGCTCTAGGGACTGCGTTTCCATACCGGCTTCCTGCATATGCTCAGGAATCACCTTCCCCTCCATGATTAGTTCAATCGGATATTTGGATTTGGGTTTCTTTGGTTGGGGCTTCCCTTGGAGATGTGACTGTGATTGGTAATCTTGAAGGGTGAGCGTCCGATACTCCTTCTTCTTAAGCACCGAGAGCTTTCCGTTATTCTCAAGGAGCGCATACTGGACTTCGGCGATGTCGAAGATATCTTTCTCACGAAGCATCTCGTTCAACGAATCCAACGTATACTTATTTTTCTTCATATGATCCTCCAGCAGCTTCCCATCCTCAATGAGCACGGAGGGTTTGCCGAACAACCATTTTTCGGTATTACGGCTCTTTAAGGTTAGAAATGAAATGATCCACGAGGTAACCGTAAACACAAGTAGGGAAATCAGCAGATGAGAGGAAGCAATTTTCTCATTGAATGCCAAATTAGCGGCAATGGCGCCTAAAATGATTGTGGTAACAAATTCATGAATATTCATATTGGATAACGTCTTCTTACCGATAAACCTTGTAATGACTAATAGAAGAACGAAGGCTGCAATGCTTCGGTACAAGATAATTAGATAGTCTGACACTCATATACCTCCGACAATTGTGTATTTGGAAATATTTTGCTCAAAGGGCATTTATTTATTCGCCTCCGATGAGAACAACGCATATGATGATGTGCGCCTACTATTTCCCGACATTGGAGGAAGGTTCATGTATTACGTAAGTTCTTACTGGAGAGCTCCTACTCTTGTTCCCGTCTGGCTCATTACGCCTCAGCAAGCTGTTGAACTAATTAAGGAGTCTGTGCAAGGTGAACGAAGTGATGAATTGTTTTACGACCAGCTGATCAACTTGGCACCGAATGCGCAGCAAGCCGCGATCATCGCCTCGATCCGAGATGATGAACGCAGCCATAATCGTATGTTTCGGCAGATGTACAAGGACTTAACCGGCTATGAAATTACAGGGGAAGTGAATGAAGAGAACCCTATCGTGGACTCCTACATGGACGGCTTGCAGAAAGCGTTCGAAGGCGAATTGGCCGCGGTTGAGAAGTACAGAAAAATTTGGTTTGGGCTCCCGAATGGCATCTATAAGGACACCTTGTATGGAATAATCGTGGATGAGCAGAAGCATGCCGCTAAGTATAACAACCTGCTTATCAATAATATAAAAACTGCGCTCTAGCCTATTGTTCGAGGTCTTGAAAACAGACAAACTCCTGCGTCTCGTTTAGAGCGCAGGAGTTTGTCTTACAAACATAATACAGCAAATGCTAGGCTAGTGTTTCGATCTATTCCGTAAACCGACTGTTATACAAACGTTTGCTGAACGCCTCAGCAATGATTAAAAGCAAAATGGGGAACAAGATATAATACCATGAGTCCCACCAAACCGTACTAAACAAAATCCTACCTTTTTTCAAGGAATATGTCACTATGAGTGTTATCATCACTGTTAATACAGTTTTTATCCATTTATTTATCCAAAACCTTTTCACTAAAAAAACTAATATAAAACTAATGCCTATGTAATACACAACCGCGAAAGCACTTGTGTCATAAGACTGATTTAAATACCAACCAGGTCGATAAACCCTGTTCGAGAAAAACATAATGGGGAGAAAATGCAAGGTACCGGAGATAGGTGCTATGCATAAATATAAAAAAACGGAATGTAGAAAACCATTTAAGGAATAAAGCATCCGCCGATAAATGATTTTTGAGAGTGGAAAATATATTAAAAGACCGATAACCGTATATTCAATTCGCCACCAATGTAGGGTGTAAATTTGAAGCTTCACGAATAGCCATTCGATTCCTGCGAGCAATATCGTTGCCGCAATCATCCAAACCCAGTTGAGCTGAAATGTGGAGATGATGGTGGCAGCCACAGGAACTGCAATCAAATTCGAAGTTATCGCACCCAGATGGCTATCGTAATATGAATTGTATTTGATGATGTTCGGGTGATATAGATAGCTTCCCAAGAAAATATAGATGACGGCTTCAATGAGATACGCAATTTCGACTAGTACGAGGAATTGGAATATCGTAAGCATGTTTCCTTGTTTATAAAGTACGAAGGCAAGTAAAATCAAAAAAAGCACACTCAATCCCACATACCAAAATGTATTATGAGTCACTCCTACTCACTCCGCTTCATATCTAAATAAACGCCATGAGGTACATAATTTCCCCATTTCTAAATAATTTATCCTATCTTGTAGTTGTATAAATCAAAGCTTGTGAGCAGAAAAAGCCCCTGCAGGGGCTTTTTTACATGACCTCAAAAGTGATATTCTCTGTAAATTCATTTATATCAATAAAATTGCGGCTGGCCTCCTGCAAGTATTCGCCATTCACTTGCACATTAATAAATCGGATCCCGCTCACTCCCCGCTCCGCATTGTAGCCATGTATGCGAGACGGATTCTCATGTCTTCCGCAGTACGTGATATCTTTGAATGTAATATTTGAAATTCCCTTGCCAGGGACCGGGTTGTACTTCGCATTCCAGACGACCCGTAGATCGAACAATTGCCCCTGTTGGAAATCCTCTACCCGGATATTATCGAACACAACATCACGAACGGTATTATTATCCCCAGCATTAATAGCGATCGCCCCCCAATAATCGGGCTGCGGCTCATGATGCTCCAGAATATCGATATTCTCAAACCGGATGCCGCTCACTTGATCCCCGTTCCCCTGATGGTTGCCGTGTGAGCCCAAGTTAATAGGATGTGCAACGTCCGCCCATAGAACGGAATTCCGCACGGTGATATCACTCGAACCCCCTCGATACTGCCAGCGGCTTCCGTAAATCGCAATGCAATCATCTGAATTACGCATAAAAATGTCATCAATGTCGATATGCGAGCTAGCCATCATATCAATGCCATCCGACCAACCGCGGGTGCTAAATGATTTGAAATTCTGGATCGTAATGTATGCCGACTGCCCGATGTAAATACTGTAATGAGGAGAATCCACGGTGATGACACCCTCAATGTGGATGCTTCGCGAGAATTGCAGCCGAATGGCGCGGAAAGCCGAGAATCTGTGGAATGCCTCCAAATAAATGATGCCTCGGCCGCGAATCGTAACATTCTCTGCATGTCTGCATACCAGCGAGCCGGCAAGCACGGCGCCCCCCGCCAAGTAAACGGTCGTATGGGATGGAATAAGCAAAATGGTCTCCTCCAGCCAATGCATGCCCGGAGCGAAATAAATGACCTTAGGTGCCCGTACACATCCGGTATGTACATCAGTCATTTCCAGCAGCTGCTCATTGCGGTGAATACCGGGCCCAACCACAAGGACACCTTCCTCCTGCATGTCCGGAACATCGGACTCGAGCGGATTGGCGAACACATGCAGATTATGAAACCGATCCCCATCCACTTCAATGGACAGTTTTCGCGGACGATCCAACGGAAAGGTAAGAGAGTTCCCATTCTGCTCATACACAATTCCTGCTGACAGGGGTCGAATAGCGACCAAGCTAATACCGCAGCGGTTGCCGGTTACCTTAACCTCTACCGTTCCCTCCATGTCGAAATATACCATTGAAGCTGCGCGCACTTCGTGCATATCGACCTTAACCCGATATACGAATAATTCTTCCCAAGTTCCTCCAGCAACTCGTACCCACACCGAGAAGTCATCGTTTGCGGGCGCTCCGGCGGGAGCTGGGTATATGACAGTTTTATTCACGACTAATCCTCCTGCAAGCTTTGTCTGAATTCAATCCCAGGACGCCAAGTCAGCTAGCCGGTTGGCGCCCATTCTACTCAGCGCTATGTGTGCGCCCCTGCGTGCCCCTTGAATTATCTAGTCTCGCAGCCTGTTATCCGATACTTAAAGCCCTTATAATTACCGCTTCGTTCAATGGCTAAGCTTCCATCCCAGTCCAGCTTGATCCAATTGTAATGACCATCCCGGAATTCAAAGGATTCTCCATCATCTTCATAGAGGTAAGCCGCTTCAGGATGATCCCCGAAACGAATTACGGTGATGTCAAAGACGGTATCATCGGAAATGTATGGAAGCGGCTTGGCAAGAGGAAGCAGCGTTCCTTCTTTTACAAATACCGGAATTCGCTCAAGTCCCGGTGCCAAGGTATACGTTTGCCCGCCTGAATAAGATTGGCCTGTCCAGAAACAACGCCATTCGCCTAAGGGCAAGTAAACGTTTCGTTCTGAAGTTCCCGTTACGATGGGAGCAACCAGAATGGCATCTCCCATCATATAGGCATCGTCGATCCCATACGTGTTGGGGTCATCCGGATAATCCATGACGAGCGCTCGGAATGGAGGTAATCCGTTTTGATTGTATTTCGCATAGCTGGCATACAAATACGGAATGAGCGACATGCGAATTTCGAATAGATTTCGGCAAATCGCTTGGATCTCCTCAGCATTATCAAGAAATACACCTTGAACATTTAATTCACGATCCACCTGCATCCACGGCGGATTAGGAATACGCCAGCAGTTGAGAAGCGCCATTGGAGAGAAAACGGTTGTCTGAATGCGACGTATTAAATCTTCCGCCGATGCCGCCTGGCGCACTTCCGGGGTCCAGAGAAGTCCGGAGAACCCCGCATTCACGACCCCACGGATAAACACTTTATGGTCATATAAATCGCTATAAAGTACAAATGGAAACGGAGCCGCGAGGGCGCCGGAGGCACGCACTTGGGACAACGTTCTTCGGCCTGCCTCTTCGAAAGGGGCTTGGATTACCGATTGATACAGAGTACCAATCATATTGTGCATCTGTTCCCCATCCATACCAGACGGGAATACGGAGGTGTCCGGGAATGACCAATTGGAATGAACAAAATCGGAACTATCGCATTCATCTAACTTGAACCCTGCGATCCCCTTATCCACGAATGCATACAAATGATGTTTGGCAAACACGTCCTTCGCCTCAGGTATAGACAGATCAGGAACTAAGCCTTCCCAAACTTCGTAATCCCCGGAATGAGGCAGCAGCTCTTGGTACATAGGTGAAGTTGGATGCACAAAGAGATGCTCCCACAGATTGACACGATAATTGTTCGCATACAGCTCATTCAGCATATCTTCATGTTCCGGAAACCTTACGTCATCCCAAACAAAGGAGCATGAATAAGCCTTGGTTTGCCATCCCGGTTCAAAGCCAAAAACATCGACAGGTATTTGATCTTTTCTAAACCCATCAGCTAAGCGCATCACATCCTCACGTTTGGCCGCACTGTACGCACGGTACCACATCCCAAGGCCCCACATAGGTGGCAGACAGCCGCCTCCCGAGAACAGGTTATACCGCTGAACGGCCTTGACCAACGTCGGTCCTTCAAATAGATACACATCGATTCCCTGTGCTGCCGGTACGTCAACCACGACAGATCGATCGCCTTCCGTCTCCTGATAGCCATACAGCTCATTCTCCGAGGTTCCGATTTCCTTATGCTCAAGCTTCTTGTACTCGGAAGCTCCTTTGCGCAAGTTCGTTCCACAGTAAAAAGTCGCATAACGGGCTGTATCCACGTAAACACCGTAACCGGCCGTTGAAACATAAAAAGGCACCGGCGCATGGCTGTCACCCGTATCCGCAACAGGGTCACTATTTACGCGGATCACTTTCTTTCTGCCTGTATGATCTGTGCGATGCAGCTGTAGTCCGAAGCCATAAATATGCTCCGTTGCTTTTAGAGGGATTTCCATATAAACCCCTCGAGGCGTTTGCTTCATAATAATTTCGTTGTCAGAAAACGGAGAAGTCCCGCTGCAATCAAGTTTCTCTAAGGCTGCTGCGTTAATTGAAGATTCACGTAATTTAACAGGTGTATGCGTCTCTGTCGTTCCAAAACTTAATTTCCAAATGCCATTTGCAATGTTCTCCATTAAACATAACCTCGTTTGCAATATTTCCATCAGTATATCACTTCGATTTCCGGAAAAGTTATGTTATGATATCGGAAAATGTTCATTTTTTGTCATATCAGGAGGATCATGAAGCGGCTATTTGAGTATGTGAATTTAGAGCGAAGAACGATCTTTTGGGATTACCTTATTCGGATGCAGAGCAATTTTAAAGGCTACTATCATTGGCATCAGTGCTGCGAGATCCTGTTCGTTCATGAGGGGCAAGGCCGTGTCGTCCTCAATCGCCAGACCTATGACATTCGCAGAGGCATGCTATTCTTCTTTCAACCCTTTCAATTGCATCAAGTTTATGCGGATGTAAGTCCAGACACCCCTTACTGCCGCACCATCTTTTATGTCGATCCGCTCATTATGGACACACTTTTGCGTCCTTTCGCCAACCGTCATGCTCTTTTCACCTCGTTATGGCAGGGCAAAGTCGACTGTCAGGTTTACGATTTATCTCACCAGGCTGAAATTTTAGAATGGCTATTTGGCGCCTATCAACAAGCTTACCTCGCGGGAAAAGGGGAAGAGGATGAGGAACTGACATTTTTATTTTCTCATTTGATGAGCTGTCTGCTCTCGGTTGAAAGAAAAAATGTCGAATTGCCTCCTGCAGATACTCATGATAGGAGAGCTCAGCGATATTCGGAATTGATGATGCAGTGGATCGAGGACCATTTCCATGAAGAGATTAACCTGGATCGGCTTGGAGAGCACATGCATTTGTCCAGTTCCTACCTATCGAAAGTATTTCAACAAGAAACCGGGAGCAGCCTCACCGATTATGTAACTGCACGAAGGATCAAGCAAGCTTGCCGGTTATTGGACACTACGATCTTATCCGTTCAACAAATAGGAGAGGCGATCGGATTTCCGAATTCTTCTTATTTCATCCAAGTCTTCAAAAGAGAAGTAGGCATGACGCCTTTGAAGTTCAGAAAGCTGGAAGTATGACCGAAATCGGATTTCTCCGCCTTGTCCTCCTAAAAAAGCTTAAAACCAACGCCCTCTCCTGGACAACGGAGCGAGTTTTTTCATCAATCGAAAAGGGCGGTAATAAGCGACCTTCCGCCCAATTGCATAAGCATCATGTTCAATTCGCTGCCGCTCAATGGCCCACTGCTCCTCATTAGAAGCGTCGAGTAAAAGCACGGTACTGTGCCATCCCTTGGTTCTGCAGTGAGTCAGAATGAATTTGGATAATGACTGCTTTAGCATAATTCGTGCATCAGGCCATGCTTGGTCCTCGCTCAGTATCATATACAGTGCCAAGGGCAGGTCATTATTGATGTGTGTGTTGATGCCAAGCAAAGCATCCTGCAGTACGAAGCCATATTTGACGGCAGCCTCATGAAAAGCAAGCTCCCATGCAGGTGAACAGGGCAGCCCTGCCTCGTAAGCATCGACAGCATCGAGGTAGAGCTTCGCGAAGCCGACTAGAACACGCTCCATCCAAACGGTATCATGGAAAAAGCCGGATGCAAGACGCTTTTGCATCTCCTGCGTCATCAACAATTAGACACGCTGAAATACGGCCCGATGGACCGAAATCGCATTTCTCCTTCGATCTTCTACTTATTAGCCCCGCCTAGCGATTTGAATTCTTGCGGCAGCTTCCCGAAGTGCTTTTTAAACATATCGCTAAACTGTCTCGCGTTGTTATACCCTACACGCTCGGCAATCTCATAAATCTTCATATCGGTATGAAGCAAAAGTCTAACGGCTTGTTTCATCCGAACATCGGTTAAATATTGCTTAAAATTCATTTGCGTATGCTTCTTGAAAAAGCTGCTAAAGTAGTACGGATTCATAAATATTTTGGAGGCAACGCCTTCTAGTGTGATATTCTCCATATAATACTGCTCGATATACGCTTTGACCGTCAGAAGCTGCTGCACCTCCCTGAATCCGCCGCCTGATTCCAACCGCTGGAGCAGACCTTCAATCAAGTCAGATAGATATTGCTCCAGCTCCTCATAATGGGAGAACTGCTGCATGAAAGTAAGCTGATCCTTAAGCTCTTCACTGGATTGCGTTAAGGTAATGCCGACTTCCTCTAATCCATCCGACCACTCCAGCAGCGTATTGTAACAGGCCATCACAGCTTTGTCCTTTCTCCCGCGGGAGAACAGTCGAATTTTCTCGAACAGGGCCGGCAGCTCGATCTCCAACCTGCCGCGTTCCTTCGTAATGATGGACTGCAGGACAAGCTGTCTGGCTTCTCCAAGGTCTCGTTCGGACAAAGTGGTATCCCAATTTTCTTCAAGTAAAGAATGAGCCCTGCCGCCATTTGAGAAAAAAATGAGACCTAGCGCCTCGGAAGCCGTCTGATAGGAGTACTTCATCTCTTCCAAATCTGTGACTTCATTGCCGATTCCAATCGACAGCACAACTTTCAGATAATTTTGCACGTTCACAATCATTTCCTCAGCAAGTGACTGTATTCCGATATCCTCGCCATGGTTCACCACCGCGCAAAGCCGTTCCCCTCTGCGTAATACAATGCCCACCGCATTGCGATGGATAAGCTCTTCTGCCATATTGCCAATTGCAAAAAGAAGCAGCCGCTTCTCATGCTCGCCCCAACGGGAATCCGCACCCGGTTGTTTCGATTCAAGCAGCATAACGGTATAGCGGCTATATATATAACCGGGATCCAAGCTGTACAGCTTCTGTTCAGCTTCCTCTTTCCGAATGTCTCCATCCAGGAGACGATCAAACAACTCCTCCAGTTTGGCCTTCCGGTTTTTATGCTCATAGACTGCTAGTTTGCTCTTGTATTGCACGCCTTCCGACTCTTCCTTTAGAACAGATAAAGCTCTCTCCACAGCATTCAGCAGCAGCCCTTTCTCGATGGGCTTCACCAGATAGTCTACGGCTCCGAGTGCAACAGCCTCCTTGGCATAGGAGAACTCTTGGTAGGCACTGATGAAAATCACCTTAGCCCGCAGCCCTCTGCGCCCGATTTCTTTAAGCACATCAATACCGGTCCAGTCCGGCATGCTAATATCCGTAATGACCAGCGAAGGCTTCTCTGTCTCAATAAGCTCCATGAGTCCCCTGCCTGTCCAAGCTTCACCTACAATTCGAATCCCGTGCTCCTCCCAAGGAATGAGCTTCTTCAGTCCTTTAATGATCATAGGCTCGTCGTCGGCCAGAACCGCTGATATCATACACTTTTCACCTCTTTCTTATAGGGAAGAATCATTTGGATGGAGGTGCCGATATACGGGGTACTGTTCACGCGAATTCCGAACTCGGGTCCGTATAAGGCCGTAATACGGTCATGTACATTCTTAATCCCGATCCCCCCTACCTCTTGATCCGGTGGGACATTACCTGCCAGTTTATCTCTCAGCATTTGAAGTTTACCCTCCGTCATACCTACCCCGTCATCATCCACAGTAAGCATGAAAAGCCCCCTCTCTATCTCCCCCGTAATCCGAATCGTTCCCTTACCTGACTTGGGCATAATGCCGTGGTAGATCGCGTTCTCTACTAACGGTTGGATAGACAGCTTGGGTAAGATGCAGTTCAGCAGCTCGCTATCGATTCGAAGATCCAAAGCCAATCGATGATCCCCGTACCGCAGCTTCATCAATCGGAAATATTGCTCGATGTTTGTCTTCTCCTCCAGGAGCGTAACGTGTTCTTCTCCATAATTCAAAACATATTTCAACTGTTGGGATAAGGAGAGAATCATATCTGCCACTTCATCATCATCGTTGGCAACCGCACTCATTCTGATGACTTCCAATGTATTATAAAGATAGTGTGGACGTATTTGACTCTTCAGAGCCGTCAATTCGGCCTGTTTTTGCTTAATTTGGGCTACATACACTTCATCAATGAAGCTTTTCAACCGGTCCGTCATCCTATTAAAGCCCCGGGCTAGCATACCGATTTCGTCGGAAGTTCGGACTTGAACCTGCATATTGAAATCACCGGATTCCACTCGAGTCATATTGCGGATAATTTGGCGTATCGGAATGGATAGATTATTGGAGAACCAAACGGCTACTACCACGAGCGAAAGGATACAAAGACCAATGACGATGGCAATCGTTCTTTTTATCCCGTTAATTTTGTTAAATAGCTCGTTTTTATTGACCTCTCCGATCACGCTCCAATTGGAGTTGGGCATATCATGTTTGACATAATGGTATACCTCAGAATCGGAGGGCTGGAACAATTGTCCGATCAGGTTGATTTTATTGCTATAGAGGATGCGCCCTTCCTGGTCCGTCACATACATGACGTCCTTCTGATCAGTCGTCAAGTGCTGAAAGATTTCATCGAACGCGCTGAGGGAGACATCGAAGAACAAGCTGCCTACGACTTTGCCATCCAATCCCGGACTGCCAATCACATCAATTAAATTGCGTGAGAACGTCATAACCGTCATACCCGAGTGGGGATAGTATTCCTGCGGATGCGTTGGGAACAACACCAACTCTTTTGAATTCTCAGTCATCGTTCTTTTCCACTCGACAGGCGGGTACTGGAATCGGAAGTCAATCCGGCTTCCATCCCGGTTTAAATCCTGGTATCCGCCTTCCGTAAACACAAAAGCGGCGCTGCGGATATGAACGTCCGAAGCCACGACCGTCTGAAGAAATTCGTCAACCGTAGCGGTAAGCCGATTGTCTTTCTGTGAAACTTGTTCTGCAATAACCCTGCCGAATTGGCCGTTGTTGGCATACTGTCCGTATGAATACATCATCTTGGAGATATTATTATACTTCGTATATAAATCATCCGCATTTTTGCCGGCATAAAGTACCATTTGCTCGAAGTTGTTGATGGAGTAGCGCTCCATATAATTGCCGTAGGTGTTCAATGAGAAGAAACTTAAAACTAAGAGCGGTATTAAACCTACAATAATAAATGAAAAAGCGAACTTGGCGAAAATACTCTTTCGCAGCCTGCCAAACTGGAATAGATTCAACATGTATGCCCCTTTCTATCTCAGAGGAGGAAGTGCTTTTATCATATCAGGTTCAATAAGGAAAACCTATCCCATGTGTCACTTATAAATATGGTAAAACCGCTCCCGAAGATTCAGAAGCGGTTTCCAGACATTATCCTTTCGTAGCGCCTGCGGCAATTCCCTTAACAAAATACTTCTGCAAAGCGATGAAAATAACCAGCACAGGTAGGATGGACATCGTTGTGCCGGCGAATACCATATCCCATTGGGAAGCAAGCTCGCCAACGAATTTGAAAATCTCCACAATCATCGTTCTATGATCCGAATGAAGAACCAAGCTCGGCATCAAGAAGTCATTCCAAATTCCCAATCCCTGAAGGACCACCATACTTGCCGTACAAGGTCCAAGCAGCGGGAACACGATCTGCCAAAAAATACGGACTTTCGAGGAGCCGTCAATAGCTGCCGCTTCTTCAATTTCAGCAGGAATGCCTTTGATGAAGCTCGTGAACAACAGAACCCCCATCCCCACAGACCCCGAGACGTAGATAAGAATCGGAGCGGACAAAGAACCGTATAAGCCGAGAGTCCTCATTTCTTTAAACAAGGGAATCATATAGACTTGAAACGGGATCATCATGCCCGCTAGATAGTACACATAAATAAAATGGGTCCATTTTTTTTGTGTCCGTTCAATCGCGTACGCCGCCATAGGGATGATCAGAACCATGAAGAAAATGGATACTACGGTTAAGATCATACTGTTCATCATGGCTTTCGGGAACTCAGTTTGGGTCAACAAGTACTTGAAGCTATCCAAATATAAGCTTGTAGGAAACGCGATGGCATCACGCAATATCTCGCCGTTCGACTTAAAAGATGAGATTAAACTAAAATACACCGGAAAGAAGAACAGGATGGCCAAAATAACGGTAATGACAAACAGGATGATATCGAATCCTTTACTGGATTTTTGCATTACATCTGCACCTCCCGTTGCCGCAGCACTTTAATTTGAATCAACGATACGATAAGAATCAGGATGAATAAAACGAGAGACAGCGCTGTACCGTAGCCTTGCCGAAGCTCACCGAAGCCTACTTTATAGACAATATACGTAAGGGTCTCCGTCGCGAAGCCCGGCCCTCCATCCGTCATTACAGCAATTTGATCGAAGATCTTCAATGCCCCAATCATGGATAACATCACACAAACCGTCATTGCTCCAGCTAATAGCGGGAAAGTGATATGCCGGAATTGCTGCAGGCGATTCGCACCGTCAATAGCCGCCGCTTCGTGGAGCTCGGATGGGATCCCCTGTAAACCTGCCAAATAAATGATCATATAGTACCCCGAGCTTTTCCAGACCGTGGTAATAACGATTGCAATCAAGGCGTAGTTGGGATTTCCCAACCAGTCAATCTTGTAATCGCCCAAGCTGATCCGGTCAAGCAACTGGGAGATGACTCCGAAGTTATAATTGAAAATAATTGTCCATACAAACCCCATAACAATGCCGCTTAGGAGAACGGGGAAATAGAAAACGCTTCGCACTAAATTTTTAAACCAGCGAACCTGATCCACTAGCATAGCTAGCAGAATAGCTATCACATTTTCCAACACAACCAATAATACCGATAAAATCAATGTGTTCTTCAATGCATTGTAGACTCGCTCGCTATGAAACATCTCAACAAAGTTATCGAAGCCGATATAATGAATCTCTTCACTAACCCCATCCCAGTTGGTAAAGCTTAGATTAAAGCTGTTTAGAGTTGGATAAATAACGAATAAGGTATATAGAATAAAAGAAGGTAAGATAAAAAGAACGGAGAAGGAGAGCCATTTTCTTTTCTTTTTGGCTTCCGCCCTCGTGTATGTCCTTGCATGTACAGTTTCCGCTTTCGCCATACTCTCACTCCTTAGAACTGCGATTGGGAAGGAGCAATCGTTCTGCGCTGGCAGAAGATTGCTCTCGCCCCTTTACATCTATTTGCCGGCTGTGTTCGCTTTCACGTTGGCATCCCATTCAGCATCGGCCTTTTTCAAGTAGTCTACACTGAAGTCGCCTTTGGTCAGCCATTCTTGTGCAAGCTTATAGAACCAGTTACGCCATTGTGGAGGCATTTGGTTGTCGCCCCAGAAGCTGTTGATTTGCAGCGATTTAATTGTTTTAGGATCATTCATGACTTCAAGCACTCGTTTCATTTGCGGTCCGCTGTCATAAGTGATGGTTTCTTTGGTAGTTGGGATCCCGTTCACAGACTTCATAAACTTCGTATATTGATCCTTCGAGAAGAAGAATTTCACAAATTCTGTGATGGCAGCTTTCTTATCCGCATCCTGATTTGCTTTGGTGGAAATGGACCACCCTTGAAGCGTGTTTAGGCCGTTCACGACAATTCTGCCCTTACGGTCTGGCACCGGATACCAGCCGAATTCAAATTTAGAATCCGCTTGTGAGATTTGAGAGAACATCCATGGACCTGAGAACAGTTGAGCAGCTTTGCCGGTTACGAGCATAGAAGAAGTTTGGTTGTCGGCTGTACTTAAGAACCCTTTGTCCACGTAACCTTTCGTAAACAATTCACTAAAATCCTTCATAGCCTGCGACGGGCCGGCATCGGTAAAGCTCGCTTGCCCTTTGGTACGTTTGGAATTCCAGTTCGGATCATCCGCAAAAACATCGTCCATCAGGTATTTGTTCACCCAGAATCCCCAGTGGAAAATATCCTTCCCCCCGAAGGTCAGCGGCGTAATTCCTTTCGCTTTCAGCTTTTCTTGAATAGCCAAAAATTCATCATAAGTCTTCGGCTCGGACGTTATACCTGCATCTGCGTAAGCTTTTTTGCTGTAAATGATACCTTGAGGTGCTGTACCTGCAATAGGCGCCGTCCAATTTTTGCCGTTCAATTTCGGTGCGTCACTGAACAATCCAAGCCATTCCGCCGGTAGTTCCGCAATTTTACCAGCCTCAGAGAATAATTGTGTGTCGCGCATCTCCACGAGATCCGGGAACTCGTTAACAGCATCCTTCGTTTTAAGCCAGTCCAAATAGGAGGCCATCCCTCCTTCGGAGAGGTCGTTAATCTTAATATTCGGATTCGCTTTAGTGAAGGCAGCCACTGCATCTGCCATCGCTTGCTTGCTTGCCGGGTCGCCCGTTGCATAACCAATGGAGAATGTCACATTTTTCTTTGGTGCCGCACTGCTCGTGCTTGCTGCTCCCGTTGCAGCCGGGCTCGTGCCTGTGTTGCCGCTTCCGCAAGCGGATAAAACGAGCGATAGTGCCGTTAAGCTTGTTACGGTTAGAACGATATTTTTTTGCATCTTTTTCATGTGCGTTTAACCTCCCCAATATGGTAAGAATTCTATGTGTAGGACTGGTTTTTATCCCACTACACTCTTTTTTCTTCCGTGTTTTAAGACTAACATACCCCAAAATCGTTTCGTATGCTGTTTTTTAAGTTCATTATGCAGGAATTTAAGAAGTTTAGTGTAGATAGATACCTTTCTTTGTTATTACCTTTTTTTAGAAAAATAAATACCGGCTACAAGTCGTAAGACTCATAGCCGGTTAAGTCCTTGTGATTTTCGGTTAAGTGAACCCCTATGTCAGACCTAAAACAATAGGCTTCCAGCCGTCTCTGTTACTGTAACAATCCCCTTTTCGTGTGTTTCAGTCATTCTAATTCTAGTAAAGGTATGGTTGGTACAGTATCCAACATACAAAGTATTCTTTAGTAATGCTTTAAATCCTGTCTTTATGACTATGTCTGAAGTGGAAACTTTTTCATGGACCGCATGACATTTCAAACAGTAAAACATATATGAGTCCCCCTTATGTACCACTTTTCTGTCTGGGGCTGTCTTGTTAAAGTGTACACAATCCTGTCACAGTACTAATGACTTGAGGGCTGCTCTTTTCCTTGTATACCTGCATACCGTTTAGCCACGCGTTTCGTTACGGATTTCCCCGATCCAGCAAATATGTTGGCTGACAGCAGCATCCCCACAATAACTATAACGCCGCCAACAATCTGGGAGACAAGTAATACCTGTCCTGTAAGCACAGACAGAATAGCCGTGAAAACCGGCATTAGATTCATCGTGATGCTGGCTTTACCCGGTCCAAGTATTTTGATTCCCTGATTCCAGAACAAGAATGAACCGATGGATGGGAACAAGCCCAAATAGATGACCCCCGTAATCCCGATTGCAGTGATATGCACGGTTTGTAGAGGTTGAATAAAAAGTAACGGAAACATGCAAATGACGTCGATAAAGGCTGTGAATGCCACAAATGTAATTGGAGGCAGCTGCTGCGCTTTTTTACTGATAATGGAATAGATCGCCCAAAGAAACACGGCTATGAGCAAAATGCCATCCCCTAGGTTGTAATGCGTACTGAACACGCCAAGGAGATGCCCCTTCGACAATACAGTTAATACTCCTAAGAAAGATAATATCAGTCCCACTCCCTGCAACACCGAAATTTTGTCCTTCAGGAACAGCAGAGACAACAGAATCATAACTGCCGGAGTCAAACTGTTAATCAGACTACCGTTTGTCGATGAGGTATGCTGGAGTGCTGTATAGGTAAGAAGAGTGTAGAACATAACTCCCACTATCGAAAGAAATAATATAAGTCCCCAGTTATTTCTCCATATCTTTAGCCAGTTTGGCTTTTCCAGCAGCTGGGCCATTGGAATTAATACGACAGAAGCAATCGCCCAACGCAAGAAGGAAGCCCAAATCGGTGGGAAATCCGTTGTGACCGCTTTGCCGAAAATCAAATTCCCTGCCCAGAACAAATTAGCTAATATTAGAAAAATCCATGCTTTAGCTTTCATAACCAAACACCTCACCCACTCTATTTTAGGTACTTCTTTCTCTTGTTCTATTATCATGTTACAATAAACTTTATCATAAATGAAATGAATATAAGTTATTAAGGAGATATCATATTTGGTATGAATAGATCACTTCTTCAGTTGATTGTTGCTATCTCGGAGACCCAAAGCTTTACTTCTGCCGGGAAAATAATGAATATGACACAGCCTGCCGTCAGCCGTGCTGTCACTTCACTGGAACGCGAACTGGGAGTAACGCTCCTTACTAGAGACCGGCGTCTAGGCGTCGCCCTCACGCCCGTTGGAGAGCGAATCTTACCGATCTTCCGAAAGATTCTTCAAGGGTACGATAAGATTGATCAGGAAATCTCGAATGAAAAAGGGATGGAAACCGGCAATGTCCGAATTGGTGCATTCCCGGTTGCTGCTTCTTATTTCGTTCCCAAACTGATCAGCCATATCAAACAACTATATCCAAAGCTCGAATTCAGCATTTTGGAAGGTACCATTGCGGATATTCAGGAATGGCTGGATAATCGGATCATTGATGTGGGGTTGCTTATCCCTTCGGATAAAACGACGAACTCTCATCCACTTTACAGAGAAGTCATTTATGCAGTTATGAGAGATGATCACCCTTTAAGTGAAAAAAGTATCATCAGACCGGAAGATTTGCGAGAGGAACCTATGCTGATCTGCAAAGCCGGTTACGAACCTCCAGTCCTGCAATGGTTCGAAAGTGCCGGTGTAGAGCCCAATATTAAATACATCCTCTACAACTACAGAACTGCGCTTCAAATGATTCTTGCAGGCGAAGGATTGGCCGTCATGTCCGAGCTGTCCCTATTGGACCTTCCTTCCGGTATAATTCTAAAACCTGTCTCCCCCGCAGCATACCGGGATATTCACATTGCTTCCGGTCCCGTTGAGGACTGTACCATTGCGGTTAAAACTTTTATCGAGAACGCTCAGAAGTTGTTCCCCATTCAAGCTGAGATGAAATAGAATGAGGATTTCATCAGATAAACCAAAAAACAGTCGCAGCGCACCAGCATAACCGCCGGTACTCTGCGACTGTTCTCATAATTTCTGACTCCATTTTCGAATCGCTAGCCTAATTCTCTAAGTGATGCAAACTAGTTTATCTGGCTCTGTATGATATCAAGCAGAGTGCGCTGCTCCTCCACTGGGACGCTTTCTCCTAGGCGTGCCGCTATTAGCGGAAGCTCCCACTTAGCGAGCTCCTCCCGGCTGTATCCGGTCAGTTCGAGATACGTGTCCTCGTAAGTTTGCATTAATATAGTTCTAAGCTGAGCAAACGTCTGGATAATGACCTCGGGAAGCTCCGCCGGTAAGACTGCGTGACGCAGAATAAGGATCGTTCTGGCTGCATCGGCTTGTGCCGGACCACATACGGCGGTCATCCAATCGATGACGACAGGACCCCTCTGACTTAAAAGTACATTGCCAGGATGGAAGTCACCATGGCAAAGATGATCACCCCCGGGAAGCTCGGATAGACGGCTTTCGATCACCGCTCGTAACGGCTCGAAGCCGACGTGACGAATGCCGCTGATCATATATGCCAGTCGACTTTTAATGGGCTCCAAACGACCGGTTGCCTTGACACTGTGTAACTTAGCGTGAAGCTGCGCCAGCTGACGACCGTATTCTGCAGCTTTTTCCGGCTGACTCATTAGAATCTCTAGCATGGAAGGCCCCAGGATCCTCTCATATGCAAGTCCGGTAAGCCCGTCAGTTTCTACCTTTCCATAAAATGTCGGGGCTCCTACCGCCAATTCCTCAATAGTGGCACTAATATTCCGCTCCAGGTCAAGCAGTTTCGGGTCGCGAAATACTTTAAGGACCTGTTTCGACCCTAGTGCATAAATATCCGCAGTGTTGCCTCTGCCAATCCGTTCGCCCACTCTCATAAGAAACACCCTATTCCATATTAGAATAATATTCCTATGAATTACTATAATCGAAATAAGGTAAAATCTCCCGTTTAGGTTGTTCATTCGATCTGATCAACTGAAATTACCTCGATAGCATTGCAATAGAAACTGTCCCGAATCCTACTATAGATTCTCCTTAGTATCGCACAATAAAACAAGGCTGGACACAAGAACCCAATTACAAAAAAACTGCCGCTTCAATGCGGCAGTTTTTTATAATTGCTATTTTACAAATACAATATAACTAACGAATTAATTGATGTTGGTTGCGACATACGCAAGATCCAAGATATCAATTTTGTTATCGTCGTTCATATCTGCAACCTTAGCTTTTGCCCAATCTTCGCTGATGGAGTTCTTGCCGTAGTGATAAGCTACAATCGCGAGGTCACCTACGTTAGTGTCTCCATCTCCGTTAATGTCTGCAGACTTATTAGCTGTTGCTTTGAAGACATCAATGGAGGTGTTGAGGGCTGTGAGAGCACTGTCAACTTGGGCTTGAGTCGCGCTCGCATGGTCTCTTACAGCAATTGCGGTGTTAATTGCTTCAAGGAGTGCGTCTTTAGCTGCTTGCGGATATTGGCCAGGTTGAGTACCTACTATAGCCGCGCTGTACAGGGCTTGTGCACTCGTAATTGCTGCATTTAAAGCAGTTTTATCCACATCTATTTGAATAGCACCAACGGATATAGTCTTGCTGCTCAGTGCCGCAGTGGTTACGGTTCCATCAGGACCGCCAACCTTCGCTTGGGAGACAGCAACGGTACCCGTTGTATTCTGAACCCCGGACTTTACCCTAAAGGTTATATTTAGAACAGGTGTGCTGGTTCCGGATACGCCTCCGATATTAACGGAAATGATTCTCACCTTTCCAAGTGTGGCGGTATCTTCTTTCAGAACCTGAATGTTACTGGTTGCACCCGCTGCACTGACATAATCGAATACGCTGGAATCATAGCTTAGCGTGATATCCTGTGCGTATACGCTTTGTGTCACGCTATCCAGGCTAACAGCTGCTGTGAAAGTACTTCCAGGTGTCACACTGTTGTTAGCTGCAATTGTCGCTGTAAGCGATTTGGCTTCTCCATTACCAGGTGTATAAATTCCAAGATCGCCTAGATCAATTGCATAGCTGTTCTGGAGTTTCTCGTGTTCGCCTGCAAAGAAATCATCCAGGTAAGAATGTCCGAGAATGAATCTGTCCGGATTCACGGCGCCATAGTAGCCGGCATTGGCATTGCTCTGACTGTCGAACAGCACATAGCTTCCCTGCCATCCCGAACCGGCTACGCCCCAGCTGATGATGTGATCGATGTAAGGAGCGAACTTGTTGAACAGTTTGTACATCAGCGCGTACTCATAACCGAGGGCGTCAGACTGTCTGACATTGAGCACTGCGGGAGCGACCGCACCACCACCCGGGGTGTTAGTCGGCATCTTAAGGTCAAGTTCTGAATAGGCAATACCGGATAGAAGGCCTTCGTCCACGAGAGAAGCATAGAGGGCCATGGCATATTGGTTATCGCTTGCAAGGGTCTTTCCAATCGAATCGTGTCCCTGGATACCGATGTCTTCGATTAGAGGTCTTCCGTCATACAGCGGATCGGAAAGCCATGCGGTGTTCAGTGCGCGAACCATGTTGTAGACAGTTCTTGCTTTGGTGCGATTAGAAATGTCGTAATCGTTATAGGTCAGCTTCGGAGGATCGTTAACGATATACGCATCAATGCTGCCAACGTTGTCGTGTCCGTCGAGCTTCATGTACGCGGGAAGGTTAGCGTAGTTGGCTTTGTAAGCTGCCGCCATCTTGGCGTTGGGGGCCGCGATGTGCGCGTATTTGAAGAGCAAGTAAATGTAATGCCCGGAGATGTCGCCGCCAATTAGATTATCCGACATTGCAGAAAGCCAGTTGGTGTTTTTGAGTGTCTGTCTCCAGCTGTTCGGATCCGCAGGGATGGTTTCGCTGTGGCGGCTTTCGTGGACCTCTTCGTTGAGTACGTCCCATGAATTGAAGGGGATTACTCCGCGGGATACACTTGAGCCATACTTCGTATCCGTGGTCAGGAAGTGCCGCATCACATACATTGTGTGGTTATACTGCACTCTTCTTGCCATTTCCCTGTCTACCTTAACCGTTGTTGTAACGCCGTTGCCCAATCCGTAGTAATCAGTTGTTCCATTATATCCCAAGGGAAGTGTCGCGGGAATCATCTGCCTCATCCATGCAGGTGCCTGGTTGTACCATGCCAAGACGTGAGCGTGAGACTTGTACTGACCTGGAGTTCCGGAATCCCTGATCGCTTGATAAGAGCTGGTCGGGAAACTGTATTCACCTATACCAGGGGTGGTGGTTGCGCCGCTTAGAGCCTCGCCGGTAACGCTTTTCAACCAACTCGGGCCGCGGGGATGCGTACCATCTGCCTTGAGATTGTTGCCGTCGACAAAGATTTCATAGTGATTGGCTCTGGTTCCGGTTACTGCTCCGGTTCCGATCGTACCGACCATGAACGTGCCATTTTGCCTGTTGTAAATATTCTTTAAAGGCGTTACGACACTCTGGTTTTCATTGTTGACAACGTTAGGAAGCGCAACACCGTTAGGGTCCGGTGCGGTTATTTGGATGTTGGCGACAAGAAGCATACCGGTTTCTGCGGGACGGCCGTTCTCGCCATGGAGTTCAAGAATGAAGTTAGAGGAAGTGCCTGTTGTGGCGGTAATGCTAGTGTGCTTCAACAACCAGGTTTCACCGTTGTAGCTGCCAATCCAGTCGGGGTTAAGGTTGTTGTACTCGTATTCCCTGAGGTAGGTATCGATGTCAGAGCCTGCATTTCTGATTCTCCACCTCATGAATTTTCCCTGAGCGCTCTTGGGATAGTACACATCAAACTCAATAGTTGAGCCTGCGGGAACATCTACACTCGGGGACAACGGAGATTGAAGAGACATTCCTCCGAAGATGGTTTTTCCGTTATGGACGTAATTGATCTGGAGCACATCAGCTTTGCCTTGAGAATCTGCAAAAGGATACGGAATCATTTTGAATGTACCACCAGCAAAGTCGGTGGGAACACGGTTGTCAAGCGGGGTTCTTGAGGTCCAGACATTGGTGGGCGCGGTAATTTTTACAGGTATTTTACCAGGACCCGGATCAAGACGGAAATAGGGATTGGAACCATCCGCTTTGATCTTTCCAGTGAAACTCGCTATTGCGTTTTCAAGACTGGCAATGGCTTCGTTGGCCGGAGTGTGCGCATCGCGCGCGAACTCAAGCGCGTTATCCAGTTCTTGGAGTTCGTCGGCGAACACCCAGGGGAAAGCTTTATTCACATCGGATCCAACGTCAGTGTGACTAATCTGGAGCGGGAATTCCTCGTTGCCGGCTTTTAAAGCTTCGGCTTGTGCAATGAGGTCGTTCAGTTCTTGTGTCCGTTCGCCTTCAGCCGCAGCGGCCGGGACGGGGGCAGACGCGAATAAAGAGAACAGCATGATGACGACGAGGATGCGGGAGACGTTGATTAAGAATTTTTCACGGTTCATCTTCGTTTTACTCCTTTTCTTAGGCAACCTCTACAGTCTCGTTTTAAAGTCGCCCAATTGTTAGATTTCGAAATTTTTCACAGTTTCACTGATAGTTGTGTTTGTTGGAAAAATAGGAATTACATGGCTTGACGGTCAATTAAACACCTCCCTCTCATATTGGCCGGCAGGAAATGGAAACGTTTTCAAGATTAACTATTGATACTATGATAAACAAACCTTATTATTAACTCCATGGATGGATAATAGATCATTTGTATTTTTTTCGTAGGCGGTTACAACTTGAGCATGAGAGCCCCCTGGAAGGAATGTAATCATTTCTTTCGTAGTCTCATGCGACAGCTCCTCTCCTGTAAATACAGAAAACCACTCCACCAATATATGTAATGGAGCGGCTTTAACTCACTACTGCTTGTTAGTATTGTCGCTCGGGAAGAGCCTTCTTCGCATCTTCTGAAGTAAACACGCCTTCTTTGGTAACAATGCGCTTCTCGATTTGTTTACCGGCCACAACATCATTCACAGCCTGCATCAATTGCGGTCCGAGCAATGGATTACATTCAACGATGAAGTTGATTTTACCTTCAGCCGCTGCTGTCATGCCGTCCTTCACCGCATCAACAGAAATAATTGTAATATCTTGGCCTGGTTTGAGACCAGCCGCCTCAATTGCTTGAATCGCGCCAAGCGCCATATCATCGTTGTGTGCATACAGCACATCAATATCTTTATGTGCTTTCAGGAACGCCTGCATAACTTCTTTCCCTTTGGCACGAGTAAAGTCGCCAGTTTGGGAAGCAATGACCTTGAGGTGCGAGTTGCTCTTAATCTCTTCAGCGAAACCGGCTTTTCGGTCGTTTGCCGGAGCAGACCCTGTTGTCCCTTGAAGCTCAACGATATTCACGTCTTCCTTCGCATCTTTGTATTTATCAGCCAACCATTTCCCCGCCTTTTTACCTTCCTCTACGAAGTCCGAACCTATAAATGTCGCATATAGCGAAGTATCTTTGGAATCAACAGCACGGTCTGTAAGAATGACCGGAATTTTGGCGTCTTTCGCTTCCTTCAATACCGTGTCCCAACCGGATTCAACGACCGGAGAGAACGCGATGACGTCCACTTTCTGCTGGATATACGTTCGGATGGCTTTAATTTGGTTTTCTTGCTTTTGCTGAGCGTCGGAGAATTTAAGGTCAAAGCCCGCATCCTTCGCCGAATCTTGAATTGACTTGGTATTTGCCGTACGCCAACCGCTTTCCGCTCCCACTTGTGCGAAGCCTAGCGTAATTTTTTTTGCTGCCGCCGGAGTCGCCGGAGCAGTTGTCGCTGTATTACCTGCCGGAGCTGCAGTTGTGCCGCTGGAACCCGTACCGGCGCTATTGCTGCAAGCCGCCGTGAATAACATCATGCAGGAAGCTGCGATGAGGACTCCCATTTTTTTCGTCATTTTCATGATTTATTTCCTCCCCTTCATTCACCTCTTGGTCGGTGTGCCCTCATTATAAAACGCTTCCATCATCGCTTTATACGGAGTTTCAAGTTCATTTCTTATAAATTTTTGGGGTTCACTAAGATGTCTCAGCAAAAAGTTTGTTTTTTTGAGAAAAAATTGTTATTTACTTTGAATTTGATAAGCACCATATCCGCCTTGGTAACAATTTGCTATAGTAAAATGGAGAACTATGACCTGAGCGGTAGAAAGGTTGCATCATTCATGAGATTGATACGATGGATTTCTTCCAGCTTGCAAATTAAGCTGCTTACAATGTTTATCATACTAACTTGCATTCCTCTTATTGCAGTTGGACTTATCTCCTATCAGAAGTCTTTCAAAACCGTATTCGACAACAGTAAAGCAGCCGCTATGCTTTCCGCAGGCCAATTGGCTAGGGACCTTGATACACAATTCATCGCTACGCGGAGTCTGCTTGAGATCAGTAAAAACTCGCAGGTGCTTCATTTTATGTTCTCCCAGGAAGATACTTATGAAGATGCCAAACAAATCTTACGAACCATGGATTCTTACCGGCAGACATACCAATATGACAGCGTTCTCAATATTACCATGATTAACTTATACGGCAGAGGCATCAGTGAGCGTAGGGGCCTATTCCAACTGGAGAAAAACCCTTTGCGCAATCCGCACCTGACACATCTGACGAATAACCCGGATGAGGTGCTTATTATTCCTCCATCCGAAGCATCCGCGCTCGACCGTATTGACGGTTTTCAATACAACACCACGAACGTCATTTCCATTATGGCTGCGATCAAACAGCAAATCACTCATGAAGTCATTGGATTCATCATCATTGATGTGGATGATAAGATTGTCAAACAATTTTGCGATAACGTTATGATTGGTGAAACTGGATTTTATTTTGTCGTGGATTCATCAGGTAAACCGATTTTTACGCCATCATCCCTCAAGAACCCGACCAAGCTCCCGTCGTCTTCGGATTTATCACGCATAATGACCGGTTCGGATTCAAATTATGTGGACTCCGCGGAAGGTAAGCCTAAGTTTGTATATGCAGCTCCTTCAAATGCAACTGGGTGGAAAATTATTGGTTATGTCCCGCTTCAGGAAATTGTTGAAGAAGCAAACTCCATTCGCCAACTGATCATTATTACTGTTGTGCTTAGTTTTATCTTTGCCGTCTCGCTTCATTTTTTCATCTCCTATCGATTAACGCACCCTCTTCATCTATTAAAAAGTAAAATGCAGCTCGCGGCTTCAGGCTATTTGGAAGCTAAGGTCACACCAAAAGGTAATGACGAAATTGCGCTTCTAGGCAACAGCTTTAACTCTATGCTCAGTAAAATTCGAGAGTTGCTTGAACAGAGTATTAAAGAACAGGAAGAAATTAAAAAAGCGGAACTGCGGGCCTTACAGGCGCAAATTAATCCTCACTTTCTGTACAACACATTGGATTCCATCGTGTGGATGGCCGAGGCTGGGAAGAATGCTCAAGTCATTCAGCTTGTACAATCTCTTTCCAAGTTGTTTCGCATTTCACTCAGCAAAGGCCGGGATTGGATTATCATTCATAAAGAAATCGAGCATGTACAAAGCTATCTAGTTATTCAACAGATGCGTTATCGAGATATTCTGGATTATGAGATTCTTATAGACGAGAAGTTAAACCCTTATCCAATCCTCAAAATGACGCTGCAGCCGATTGTAGAGAATGCGCTTTATCATGGCTTAAAAAACAAGCGCCGAAAAGGCTTGATCCGAATCTATGGCCACATCGAGGACAATGAAGAAATAGTGCTTGTCGTCGAAGATGACGGTATTGGAATGTCACCGGAGAAGCTTGAACAAATACGTCAATATTTAACCAATAAGCAGCTGCCGGAGCAAACGGGGAATGAAGTATCAGGCGGGTTCGGTCTGCATAACGTGCAGCAAAGAATTAAGCTATATTACGGAGACAAGTACGGAGTAAGTATAGACAGCATTCAAAATGAAGGAACAAAGGTTTCCATTAGAATCCCCAAAACAGGAGGCAACGGATATTGAAAAAGGTGTTGCTAGTTGACGATGAAATTTTAATCCGCGAGACGATTCGAGATACGATTCATTGGGAAGAAGCTGGGCTTATATACTCCGGGGATGCTCCCGACGGTGAAGCCGCACTGCCGCTGATCGAGCAATATAAACCTGACATTTTGATTACGGATATTAAGATGCCGTTCATGGACGGACTTGAATTAAGTTCATACGTCAAGAAGAACATGCCGAATATCAAAATTATCATTCTAAGCGGCCACGGAGAGCACGAATATATCAAATCTGCTTTACAAATAGGCGTGGAAGCGTATTGTACGAAACCGTTTAGTTCAGCAGATCTGTACCAAGTACTTCGGCAGGTAAGCGACAAGATTGACGCTGAGTGCCGTGAAAAAGGGACGCTAACTTGATGAAAAGAAAGGAGCATAAGCTCTGTGTCAGTAACTCCTAGATCGCTTTTGTTATTCTTCATTATCTGTTCACTAATCACAAATGTCGGCTGCCGAAAATCCAGTACTCCCCTGATTTCTTCCGAAACGCTGTCTACGCCCGCTCCAAAAACAGCGCATAACCCAACCTATACGTTTGGTATCATTTATCCAATCGCCCATTTTTTTTACGAAATCATTACCCAAAATGCCGAAAAGACGGCTGCCGCTAATTCAGTTCAACTGGTGGTGAAAGCGCCGGAAGAAATGAGTACCGAGCAGCAGATTCGCATGATGGAAACGATGATTAAGCAAAGGGTCGACGGAATTGCCATTGATCCAATCGATCCAGACTCCCTGATCTCCGTAATTAACAAAGCGGTGGATGCCGGAATACCGGTCATATGTTTCGAAACTGACGCCCCATTAAGCCGACGCTCTTCCTACATCGGGCTTGATCATTATAAAGGTGGGATGCGAATGGGCGAGGTAGTGAACAAGCTAATGAAAGGCAAAGGGATGGTGCTTGTCGAATCTGGCATGGTTCATAACTCTATTCAGAAGGAACGACTATCCGGCCTGCTCAACTATTTGTCCCGGAATACGGAGATTCAGGTGCTGGAAGTCGGCTATAACGAAGGCTCTTCGGATAAAGCTTTAAAAGATATGGAACGTATGATCGACGACCATCCCCACTTTGATACGCTCATTACCCTTGATATTATGTCCAGTCCAGCCTCGATCCTCTTGTGGAAGGCCAAGGGTTTGAAACGAAATGCAATCTCCTTCGGTATGATGCCGAAAGTGAAGGAGGCGCTCATTAACGGGCAAATCACCTCGGTTATTTCACAAAATGAACAGTTGTGGGGAGACTACATCATTGGACAATTGCTAAGCACTGTTCGCGGGGAAAGCGCCTCTGCCTATATCGACACCGGAGTTCAGGAGATGACCAAGCAAATGCTGGAATAATGTTGAATAATTTATTTGAAAGGTTTGTTATTTTATCATCGCTAAAAACGGGAAATAAAAATTTATAATTTTTGAAGCGCAAAACTTCATCGATTCTAGTTATGACACAGGTTTATAATAGAAGTAATTCAGGAAAACGCTTACGTTGCTGTAACTAATATTTTTAAAAATTTATGGTACATTTCCGTGCTACGAGTGGGAGAAACTCGCTCCCCTTGTCCTATAGGAGAGGATGGTAGACATGCTTAAACGTAAACTCATTCTGACAACTCTATTTTGCAATCTATGTTTAACTTTAGCTGCAGCAGCGCCTGCAGGAGCAGCGGACGACGTCAAATTCGAGATAACGGCCCCCGTTACCGAAGCAGACAACGGAGAGTTTACAGTTACTTTGAAAGGGCAAAATATCCAGGATTTATTCGCATATGAAGTAAAACTTGGCATCGATGCCAACAAGGTCGAAATTGTTAAAGCAACCACTGCCATTAACGGATTCTCCGTTCCACCTATAGTGAAAAACAATGAAATTACTTTTGCTCATACAAAGGTTGGTAAAGTAGATGGCGAGAAGGGCAACGTAGACATCGGTACTGTCACTTTCAGGGCAAAAAAAGCAGGAACGACAACCATTAACTGGACGAACATTAAAATCGTCGATTCAAAGTTGGACAGCAAGACTTTTACACCAAACGCATCCACTAATTTTATTAAAATATTCAGCGACCTTGCAAACCACTGGGCCAAATCCGATATTATGCAGATGGTAGATAAAAAAGTCGTAGAAGGTATGGACGACGATCGTTTTGCGCCTGATATGAATGTAACGCGAGCTCAATTTGCAACGTTGCTCTCCAAGGCATTAGATTTGAAGGATGACACTGGGGAAAATCCTTTTGCCGATGTATCCTCAGGAGACTGGTTTGAGGGCAGCGTAAAAAAGGCTTATGCGGCAGGACTTATCAACGGCATAGCGGATGACACGTTCGCGCCGGAACAAAATATTACCCGCGAGGAAATGACAGCAATGCTATTGAGAGCTAAAGCCCATGCAACAGGGATGAATATGGATGATATGACTGTCAAAGAATCCGTCAAATTCAGCGACGAGACTGCCATCAACGATTGGGCCAAAAAAGCAGTCGCACTCGCCGTCGAATCCGGCCTAATGAACGGAAGAACCGAACAAGAATTTGCTCCGCAAGAGCATGCCAGTCGAGCTGAATCCGTTGTCGTGTTGAAAAGGCTTCTAGCAGAGCTGAAATAAAAAAACTTCCCTTCCCGCATATTGCCGTGGGAAGGGAAGTTTTTTATTTCTATTTATAGTCCTCTTTTACACGTAGATGACTCGCTGACCTTGATCGTAAATACCAGATTTCCGGTAAAAGTACGTGTTAATGACGTCTCGCCATTGTTTGGCATTGTCCAGCTGCAAATCAAGTCGCCGTGCGACATGACCGAAGCGCTCCGCGTCCATCTTACCTTCAAGGTCCTGCCAGCGTGCAATCCACTGCTCCACTTGCTCCACGCCAGCGAAGTGTGTATCGTAAATATGCTGAATGACGGTTTTGCCGGTCTGAAGCCGATGCGTATATGGCACATGGTGAAAAAATAGAAGCAGCTTATCCGGGCATCTGTTAAGTCCTTCATATAGCTCAGCGTTCGCCTTACCATATTGTCCCGTATAGCCAGTTCCGGTTCCAGTCGTCCGGTCCACGCCTATTCCTGCATGATCGGCAAAATGGTATGTCCCCCACTTGGAGTACTCGTAACCATCCACGTCAACGCCGTAATGAAGATGCGGGCGCACCATCCATCCTACTCCGAGCGGGGCGGTATAGTTCTCATAGGTCTGCCATGATGACATCAAGATATCCGTTATTGTGTTTTCAACATCGGGATGATCGCCGAACGTTAGGAGTACCCATTCCTTGGCGATTTCCTCCGCCGTAAGCTCGGGATTCCAAATCAGTCTACCGTATCCGTATAAATTCGCCTGTGCCAAATGATGCCCCGTCCAATTCGCGTCATCTCCCACATTGGTTACGGCTGTAATACCGCAATGGACATATGGATGTACAGTGCCAGCCGCGATTTCCTTGATCGTACTGCCTTGCCCCTTCATGTAGGTATCAAATTCAAGAATCTCTTTCCATTGTGGAATTAAGTAGCACACATCAATCTGATGACCGGTGTATTCTTGCGTAATTTGAAACTCCATGATTTGATTCGTCCGCTCCATGGCACCGAACAACGGCGATACGGGCTCACGCACTTGGAAATCCATAGGCCCGTTCTTAATCTGCAGCACGACATTATCCATAAATCGGCCGTCCAGCGGCTTAAAGTGATCATAGGCGGCACGGGCTCTGTCAGTCGAACGGTCTCGCCAATCTTGGTGACAATTATAGACGAAGCATCTCCACATCACTAGTCCGCCATATGGCTTTAGCGCTTCCGCCAGCATATTGGCTCCATCTGCATGATCTCGCCCATAAGTAAACGGACCCGGTCTGTTCTCCGAATCAGCCTTTACAACAAACCCTCCGAAATCCGGGATATAGCGATATACGTTCTCAGCTGTCGTCTTCCACCATGCCGCTACACTCGAATCAAGCGGATCTGCAGTCGTAGTCTCTCCCAGTTCAAGCGGGCTGGCATAATTCACACTGAGGAACAGTCGAATGCCATACTCGCGAAATACATCGGCCACAACTGCGACATGAGGTAAATATGTCTCCGTCACCAGCAGTGTTTCGTGCTTATGAACGTTGACATTATTGATAGCAATACCGTTGATACCGATGCTGGCCATTAAGCGAGCATAGTCCCGTATTCGTTGTGAACCAGCCAAAACCTCATTGTTCAGGAACAGAAAGGAGCGCCCGGCATAGCCACGCTCAATGGAGCCGTCCATATTGTCCCAGTGATTGATCATACGCAGTTGATATTTCGGTTGTTCCTTAATATCAAGGCAATCAAGAGCTGCCCCGGTTGACAACAGCCGCAGCAAATGGAACACGCCATATAAGCAGCCTTTACTCGAACCGCCAGCCAGCAAGATCGCTTCCCGATTCGTTGTATGAACGGTTTTGATCAGGTAACCTTCCGGGCCGACTCCCCCCAATTCGTTCTCACTCAACATTTGCGCCACCAGCGGGGAACGTGATGTGCCCAGTACAATTTGTCGATGCTGCCCAGAATCCTTTACGATAGCCGGACGCTGTCCAAGCATCGCTTCAAGACCTATTACTAGCTCATTAACAGCTGTTTGTAGTGTCCCTTGTTGAGGCGATTCGTCTATGATGATTTCCCTTGCCCACTCCCTGGCAGCTTCTTTCGCTGCCCTTGACGTAAGCTCGTAATCCAGCCAACAAGCATATCCGTTGCTGCTCATTCGAATAATCCTCCTAGTCGTTGTTTAGCCATATCCATGCTTACTTAAGATTCATTCCGTTGATTTCGATTATATGAAATCGCGTATGACTACACCATGGAAGAACCCAAGATGATTTGTAATTTTTAAAGATACTTATCATTTCTACGGTTGTATATGAATCTGAACGGATCACTTGAAACAAAGAAGCCGCTCCCAGGGAGCGGCTTCTTCGTTCAGCTATTCGAGAATCTTGGACGCAATATACGCAATATCAACAATATCGATTATATCATCTCCATTCATATCGGCCATGTTGGCAGTCGCCCAGTCTGCGCTAGTTGAATTCTTACCGTAATGGTAAGCAGCAATCGCAAGGTCACCTACATCGAGGCTTCCATTCTTGTTCAGATCTGCTGATACGACTTTAATGACCGCTGCTTTGAAAATAGCTTCAGCACTACCTAACGCTTCAACCGCAGTGTCTACTTGAATCTGAGTGGCATTTCCGTTGTCTTTTACCGCCTTTGCTGCGCTGATGGCTGCGCCGAATGCATCTTTAGCTGCTTGCGGATATTGTCCAGGTTGTGAACCAACCACTGCCGTTTCATATAAATTTTGAGCATTGGTAACGGCTGCAATCAATGCTGCCTTATCTACAACCACTTCTGAATTGCTGATTGAAATGTTCTTACTGCCATGGGCCGCTTCAATTACAGTTCCCTGAGGAGCTACCCCAAGCTTTGCCTGTGTAACTGCAATTGTCCCGCTAGCATTTAGAACGCCGTCTTTTACTTTAAAAATTGTATTCAGAACAGGCGTACCAGCCCCCGATATTCCTCCGATGTTAGCTGCGATAAGTCTAACTTTGCCAGCGGTACTTTTATCCTCTGTAACAATTTGAATGTCAGCATTTGCACCAGAAGCGCTTATATACTCAAAAACATTGGCATCATAAGTTAAGATGATGTCCTCAGCAAAAACTTGTTGTGTCACATTCGCCAAACTAACGCCTACTGTAAAACTGCTTCCAGGTTTAACGCTGTTGTCTGCCGAAAGTACAGCGGTAGGTACTAATGGTTGGGTGGATGAAACCACCGTAATATGAAACAATGCGGTTTTACTGCCATCTGCTGTGGCTGCAGTAATGACTGCATTTCCTTCTGCTACTGCGTTTACCTTTACGCTAGTAGCACCTGTAGAAGGATTGTAAAATGCTTCAGTAACTGTTGTTACTTCTGTATGACTTGATGAAAAGGTAACTGTCTTGTTTGCAGCATTCCCGGGAGATATTGTTGCAAGCAGTGTTGCGGTGGACCCCTTGATCATGCTTAACGCAACTGTTACATCTGTTACGGGTACAACCTCTTCCGTATTTAGAGTCTTGATTGTATTGCCTGAAGAATCCAATACTATAGCACTGCTTACCCCGTCAATCTTATGCCCTAGATTTAGGTTTGCATCGGTTGCAGCTTTAACGGAAGGTGGCACGCCGATAAAAATGCTCGCCGATATAGCCGCAGACATAAGTAAGGAGACAATTTTTTTTACTTTTCTCATCTGCCGAACTCCTTTTTAAGAAAAGGTGATCTCTAAAGATATTAGAGTTATGCCCTATCTCGCTAGAAATTAACTTATCGAGAGAGGGCATAAACTCGCAGTTCAACTAAATATTCAATCAGTTACTCGAGTATCTTAACTGCAACAATCGCAAGATCCAGAATGTCGATCTTATTATCCCCATTGAGATCAGCAGCTTTAGCAGTCTCCCAATCCGCGCTTGTGGAATCCTTGCCATAATGGTAGGCAACCATCGCCAGATCTCCCACGTTGATGCTTCCGTCATTATTCATGTCTGCAGATTTAATTACCGCAGCCTTGAAGATATCCACTGCGCTGCCCAGTGCTGCTGCAGCACTGTCAACCTGGGCTTGTGTCGCATTCGCATTGTTGTTTACAGCTTTGGCTGCTTGGATGGCAGCGCCTAAAGCATCTTTGGCTGCCTGCGGATATTGACCAGGTTGCATTCCAACCACTGCTGCGTCAAACAGACTTTGTGCATTCGAAATCGCAGCTATCAAGGCGGACTTATCTACAACGACTTCCACGCTGCCTACTGCAATGCTCTTACTGCCGAGAGCTCCCTGCACCACGGTTCCCTCCGGACCTACGCCGAATTTGGCCTGCGTTGCTGCAATCGCTCCCGTCGTATCCTGAACACCGGCCTTAACCTTGAAGGTCAGATTGAGAACCGGTGTGCTGGCTCCAGTAACCCCGCCGATATTAGCGGCAATAAGTCTAACTTTGCCAGGGGTCGACTTATCCTCTTTCACGATCTGGATATTGTCGTTTGCACCTGCCACGCTGACATAGTCAAATACGTTGGCATCATAAGACAAGGTAATATCCTGAGCATAAACACTTTGTGCCAAGTTGTCTAAATTCACCGCCACTGTGAAGCTGCTGCCGGGCTTCACACTGCTCTCGGCCGAAATTGCAGCTGTTGGTCCTTTCTGTTCTGGCCAGACTGGATCAGTCGTTGCGCTGCTTGTGGTTAACAAGATTCGGTCTATAATAAGCCCATCTTCCCTCCCCCACAGTTTCAATTCATGCATGCCGGCAGTAACATTCAAAGCAGCTCCACCGGTTACCCCTGCGCTTGTACCGCTAACATTAATCCATTTAAATTGGCTGTTACTCACGCCTTGCATACCATTGGCGGTAAATTTATATTGATTATCCAATCCGACGTGGATAGAGTCTGAATTATAATCAATACTCTTCGCAAGTAACCATACGTTATAAGAACCGGTAGCCGGGAAGTTGACTTTATAGTTCAGACTTGATCCCGATGCCAGTGTAGCTGCATCCGTACCTGACATGGCAAAACCGTTATCAGGGCCAAATAACATAGCTTTCGTTGACTGTCCGTCAACCAGCGACCAAGTGTGTCCATTTATGGTGCCATATACGTAAGCATTAACTGAGTTTTCTGCTGCAGCTTCTGCTTCAATGGCCACTACGGCAGGCGTATTGACACTTACATTCATTTGCGTTGTTGCTGCATCGCCTAATGTCCCTTTATAACTTACAGTAACATTGGTTGTTCCACTGGCTTTGGCAGTAATTGTACCGTTTGCAACATCTGCTACGGCAGGACTCGAATTCGTATAAGTGGCTAATTTCGTTACATCTTCCGTATGTCCATCCATATACTCTGCTGTTACTTTAAATGTGGCGGATTTGCCCGCATCCAGTGCGAAAGAAGCATTATCAACCGTAATATTCTTTACCGTCAACTCACTGTTCAAGTCCTTAACCAGTAAATTGAGTGTATCTGTTTTACCGCCATAGGTTACGTTAATGGTTGCCGTACCATAGCCAATGCCGGTGACTACTCCTTCACTGACACTTACGATGCTGCTAGGCGATGATGTTGCAGTTGCTTGAGCAGTAACATCTTCACTAGTCCCATCGGAGTATACGGCAGTAACCTTCATAGTTGCTTGGTTCGTTCCGGAAACAGTGTCGATCTTTTGTTTATTGATGGAGGCATTAATGGCAGCTAATTCATGAACAGCACTCTTTGGTTCGAACTGCCAGGAGTCAACCTTGAACAGATTGCCTGCAGATGTTCCTCTGTATACCATATAAACATCATGAACACCTGCCGCGCCTGAAACATTTGTTGCTTTTGTTTTCCATACGTTGTCTCCGCCTGTGTTGGAAATCGGAAGTGTCCCAATCAAGGCGCCGTCCGCACTATCAAGACGGAGTTCTATCGTGCCGCCGGCCGACCCGCTTGCAACATTAGCCTTAAATACTCCTGCTCCTGTGGCACCAAAGTCGACTTTGGAAATGGCTGTCCAGTCTCCATCATTAATATTGGTAACAGCCAGGTTTATGCTGCTTACCATTCCTCCGGGCTCAGTAGTGGCTTCTGTGGCAATGCCCCCGTTCCAACCGATGGTTTCAGCCTCAACTCTGGTATATGGATTGAAGTTTTTCAACTGCGGGACACCTTTATAATCCCCAGTAATATTTTCAATGACTCCGTTTGCATCAATATTGACCTTATTAATGTGTGCATTACGGTATCCATGCGGTTGTCCCCCCATTTGAGGTACAGTCCCGCTTTCAGCCAATGCCTTAGCGAGGGTCTGGGCATGGTAGACGATATACCATTGATCTTTAAATTCAAAGACGGCATGATGGTTGTTGCCTCCAACACCGAAGAAGGTTGCCGGATTAGGCAGTATGGTTTTCACATACGTGAATGGGCCCATTGGATTATCACTTACCATATAAGCAATCGTTCCAGTTGGAATATCCGCCGGATGTCCGCTTGAGAAATTCGTACAATAAGAGTAATAGTATTTTCCATTATATTTATGAATGCCTGAGTCCTCAAACAACCAAGGCGGATTGATGCGGCCCAGTGTTCCACCGCTCGCGCTCAGATCCAAACTGATCATATCCGCTCCGAGCTTAGCCACACGCGCTGTCCCCGGGTCAGCTTCCTTACCCGTCGGTACGCCGCCGCCAAAATAGATATATCCACTTCCATCATCGTCAACCAATACCGCTGGATCAAACAGCCAAGTAACATCACTAGCCCCTGGTGTGTTTCTATTCACCAAAGCCTTTCCAATTGGATCTGTAAAGGGGCCGATGGGACTATCCGCTGTGAGCACACCTATTCCGTTCGCGCTATCAGCAAAGTAAAGGAAGAATTTCTCTTTGCCATCAATCGTTTTATGTGCAGCTGCCGGTGCCCAGGAATTATTGGCCCATTTGGCCGCACCTTGCGGGCCAGCTACAGGTATTTCGCCGTGGTCTGTCCAGTTGATCATATCGTCAGATGAAACAACCGTAATCTTATTAATTTTGCCATATCCGTTATCCTTAATAGTCCCGTCTGCATTGTATTCAAATACATCATTGGTCATGTAAACATAAACTCTGCCGTTATATTCCATGGCATACGGATCAGCACCGAACTTCTGCGTAAATAGCGGATTTGCGTTGCCAGGAGTTTTGCCGATCGCTGGCGTGACCGTCGTTGTCGCAGCCTCGACTCTCTCTGTAATTACCGGGCTTGATGTGAGCGCAACCGTTAGAGCCATTGTCACCCCAAGCACTTTCTTCCACTTTTTCATAGAACAACCTCCACCGTCATGAAAATGATTTTTGTTGCGTTAGCCATCACATTTCTACTTGCAATCTATAACTCGTTTTTGCCTGGACACCTCCTTTCACTCCATCTACGCCATGGAAAATAAAGCGCTTTCATTAACACTGACACAGAATAAGTTTCCTAGTTCCTAGCCCTTTCTTATTCCAGATACTCGAACATTGCTTATGACTGCCATTGTCCTTCTGACTGCTTTAATTATAACTTTGCTATTTGGAAATCACGATGTAATTTCTTTTTTAAAAAGTTGAAATTTTAGGTGGGATTTTGCGCGAAGCGAATGTCAAAAACGACTAAACTTAGGCGAATCAGGCGAGCTAATTGATTATTTTTTTCGGGCGTTTTTTCTACATAGTAAGCTCTATCCCACGATGAGATCACATGTTAAGGATAGAGCTTACTAGCATTCAGTTTTTGTTAGCGTTATGACCTATTCAAGTATTTTAGATGCAACCAACGCAAGATCCAGAATGTCGATCTTATTATCCCCGTTCAGATCAGCAGCTTTAGCAATTGCCCAATCCGCGCTTGTGGAATCCTTGCCATAATGGTAAGCAACCATCGCCAGATCTCCCACATTGATGCTTCCGTCATTATTCATGTCCGCAGACTTGATTACCGCAGCCTTGAAGATATCCACTGCACTGCCCAGTGCCGCTGCGGCACTGTCGACCTGAGACTGTGCTGCACTTGCATTGTCATTTACAGCTTTGGCCGCTTGGATGGCAGCCCCTAACGCATCTTTAGCCGACTGCGGATATTGACCGGGTTGTGTTCCAACCACAGCCGTGTCAAACAGACTTTGTGCATTCGAAATCGCAGCTGTCAAGGCGGTTTTATCTACGACAACTTCAACACTGCCAATTGAAATGCTCTTACTGCTTATAGCTGCTTGAACAACCGTTCCATCCGGGCCAGCCAGCTTGGCTTGAGTAACAGCAATCGTTCCAGACGTATCATGAACACCGGACTTCACTTTAAAAGCAAGATTCATAATCGGCGTGCTGCCTCCCGTGACCCCTCCGATATTAGCCGCAATGAGTCTAACTGTTCCGGCGGTCACTTGGTCCTCGCCGGCAATCACAATGTTTTCATTGGAGCCTGCCGCACTTACATAATCGAAAACATTAGGATCATAGGAGAAGGTCATGTCCTGAGCATAAGCCGTTTGTGTCAGGTTGTTCAGGTTAACTGCAACTGTAAAACTGCTTCCAGGCTTTACGCTGTTATCTGCCGTTATTGCAGCTGTAGGTACTTTCGGCTCGACCGCCGGCCACACAGGATCTGTGGTTGAATTGCTTGTGGTTAGATAGATCCGGTCAATAATTAAGCCGGATTCTCTTCCCCATAGATTCAACTCATGCTCACCGGCAGTGATATTTAACGTTGTGCCGCCTGTTACAGCTGTACCGCCATTACTTAGATTCATCCATCTGAACTGGCTGTTACTCACGCTCTGAATACCATTGGATGTAAATTTGTACTGATTATCCAGCCCGACGTGGATAGAATCCGTTTGGAAGCTATGGCTTTTCGCAAGCAACCAAACATTGTAACTTCCTGCCGTTGGAATGTTGATTTTGTAATTAAGACTGGAACCTGCAGCAAGACTCGCCGCATCCGTTCCTGGCGTAACAGAGGTGCCGTCGTCCGGTCCAAATAACATGGCTTTCGTGGATTGACCGTCAACTAGCGTCCATGTATGGCCATTTGCTACACCATGTACATAAGCATTAGCTGAGTTTTCTGCAGCCGCTTCCGCCTCAATAGCCACAAAGGCTGGCGTATTAAAATTAATGGTATAGACCGCTGATTGCAGACCCTCCCTGCTTACAGTCACTGTGGCCTTTCCTGGTACAGCCGTTGCTTGTGTAATTGTGACAGTTGCATCAGCGTCATTGGAAGCGGCCGTAATTTGCGGCGGTGCTGAGCCTGCTGGCAGATCGACGGAGTAGCTGTATACACTTGGATTAAATCCGCTCAGTTGTACGCCATTCATCTGAAGCGATTTTAAATTCGTGTCGAAATTTGAGCCTGATAACTTGTCATCTAATTTAAAATAATCAAAGTCAACGTAACCGCCTGTTGTTTGAGTCGCAAAATTAAATAATGCAAAACGGTAGCCCATAAAATGCGGGATTGTATACGACATTTGGAGTGTGTTTCCTATCGATGCCCAACGCTGACCGTCAAGACTGAAATAAAAATAAGCTTTATCCGTCCTGTTCTTAAAATCCAGTTCAGTCCTTAGGTAGACCGTATTTTGATTAAGAGGGATACTTGCTAATTCCACTGCCGATCCAGAACTGCCATTCACCATGATGATGGATTTGGTATTTCCCGACATTTTAACGCCGACAAATCCATAGTTTTTTTGGAATGCCGCAATCCCAGCATAATCCCCATCTTTCATATTGCTAACATCTAACGCAACTGTCCCAGAACTCTCCGGTCCAAAGGTTCTCTGTGTAAGAGAATTTCTTGCATTCAAAATATCCGTGCTCGTTGTACCAGTCTTAAGTCTCAGATACCCTGTGCGATCAGTTAGAGACCAGAACCTATTATCCGGATTATGGTTCCATTGCCATACAAGTGAGAGATTCGAACCATTATCGTCGTTTTCACCGCTTGCTACCTCTGTATGATATGCTCTAACTTTCTCTGTTCTCTGATCGAAGTTGTCCGATGAAACCCAGGATTTCGAAAGCGCCGCTGGAATCCCCGTATCATTGACATCCCCGAATACAGGCCATCCGTCCTGACTCCAGGTCATAGGCACAATGTAAGGAATACGGCCCACGGACCCGTAATCCTGGAACAACACGCCATACCATTTCCCGTCAGGGGACTGAACAACTCCCCCTTGCGCTACACCGGCACTGTTAGAATTACTGCCGGATCTTAAAGCAATTTTCCCTTCATATGCTCCATCAATCGTATCCGCTCTGTGGACTAACTCAGTACGGATACTCCCTGATGGCCATGAAATATTGAAAATGTAATATTTTCCATTAATTTTATATACGTGGGTGCCTTCAGCACCAAGACCGCCAGAGCCTCCTGGAGCACTAGCATTTTGAATGATTGTTTTATTCATACCGCCTGCTTTGATTGCTGTCGCATCTGCTGTAAGCTCAATTATTTTAATCGTTCCATTTCCATAAACCATATAAACACGTCCGTCATCATCGAACAGCAAGGACATGTCATGATAAACGCCACCGGCTAATTCATACTTTTCCCACGGACCTTTTTCTATGTCCGTAGTCTGAAAAACATAGGTCTTACCAATATCATTGGAAGCAAACACTACATAAAACTTGCCGTTATTGTATCTAATGCTGCTTGCCCATGAGCCCTGACCGTATAGGTTCTGCCCATTTGAAAGAGTTTGCTTGTCGTTAGCGGCCAGAATATCGTATACATAATTGACAATTTCCCAATTGACGAGGTCCTTAGACTTCATAATTGGAACGCCTGGGTTTACGTGCATGGTCGTGCTGGTCATATAATAAGTATCGTTTACCCTAATGACATCAACATCCGGTACATCGGCCCAGATAATTGGATTTTTCGCAGTGCTTTCTGCAGCTTGTGCCGTATTGCTGCCTGGTAAACAACTTACCACTAATGTAAAAACTAATAAGAATGCAAACATTTTTTTATACATGGATTTGAATTTCCTCCCATTCTGGTTCAGTCTGAAAGCTAATTTTTGACCATTTGGACGAGTGATCTGTACTCCCATGAATTTAAAAGCAGAAATTGATAGCGCTTTAAATATTGCGGATCATCATTGAATTGGAAACATTTTACCGCCCCCCTGGATAATATTTCCTTCATTATAACTGTGCGATTATTAAAGCACGATGTAATTTCTTTTTATAAAAGTTCATTTTTTAGGTAATACGTCCATGATCCTTTTTGCCAAAAATCAAATTTTTTGCGAATGAAAATGAACTTTTGCCTTTTAGCAAGATGCAGCGCTAAAAAATTTACAAGAAACGAGTTAGAAACTCTGTATAAAATGATTTGTGATCTTTCTATAATGAATTCATAAGGAATCGGCCAGCTCTGATGTTAGTGCTCGTGAGGACTGGCTATTCTCATCTAAGAGAGGTGTTATCCAATGAGGGAAAACGAGCCCGTTCTAGAAATGTCCGGTATTCATAAACAATTTCCTGGTGTTAAAGCTCTGTCAGACGTTAGCTTCCGGATGTTCCCGGGAGAAGTTCATGCTTTGATGGGAGAGAATGGAGCTGGGAAATCAACGCTTATTAAAGTTCTGACAGGAGTTTATTCCATTGATCAAGGTAGCGTAATGTTGGACCGGAAAGCGGCTAAATTCACCAGCCCCCGGGATGCACAGCAGGCTGGTATCAGTACCGTGTATCAAGAAGTTAATCTATGTCCTAATCTTACCGTGGCTGAAAATATATTCATCGGTAGAGAACCTCGGCGATTCGGCCGTATTCTCTGGAAAGAGATAAATCGGCAGGCCGAGCAGTTGTTGAAAAAGAGAATGAATCTTGAGATTGATGTAACGCAACCTTTGCATACATACTCAGTAGCTGTTCAGCAACTAATCGCGATTGCAAGAGCTGTAAGTATATCAGCCAAAGTCCTCATCTTGGATGAACCGACTTCAAGTCTTGATCGTGGCGAGGTTATGCAGCTATTTACGGTCATGTCCAGGCTGAAAAATGAAGGATTGGCTATCTTATTCGTCACTCATTTCCTCGACCAGGTATACGAAATTTCAGATCGTATAACTATTCTTCGCAACGGGGAATATGTTGGCGAGCATTTGGCTAAAGACCTCCCTCGCATAGAACTAGTATCGAAGATGATAGGCAAGGACATTAGTCTTCTCGATGAACTTCCCAAAAATAATGTGCATTATCTAAAAAATGAAGTCTTCGTGGAAGCCTCGGCCTTAGGCAAAAAAGGATCGATTGAACCAGTTGATCTCTCGATATGCAAGGGTGAAATTGTTGGCCTGGCTGGTCTTCTAGGCTCGGGGAGAACAGAGCTTGCCAGACTGTTTTTCGCTGCAGACCGTGCCGATTCGGGTGAATTAAAGTTTTCCGGTTCCATCGTCGATGTACAATCGACAAGACAAGCGATTGATCAAGGAATTGCTTTTTGTTCAGAGAACCGCAAGACGGAAGGGATTATTGATGATTTAACCATTCGTGAGAATATAATTCTAGCTCTTCAGGCAACTCGCGGTTGGTTTAAAACGATTTCAAGAAAACGGCAAGATGAGATAGCCGAAGAGTATATCCGTGCTTTAAATATCAATCCGCCCAATCCCGAGCATTTAATTAAGCATCTAAGTGGCGGCAATCAACAAAAAGTACTGCTTGCCAGGTGGCTTCTGACTGAACCAAAACTATTCATTCTGGACGAGCCGACGCGGGGGATTGATATTGGCGCAAAAGC
Organism: Bacillus sp. 3255; assembly: GCF_031456485.1. NCBI lineage: Bacteria > Bacillati > Bacillota > Bacilli > Caryophanales > Bacillaceae > Bacillus > Bacillus sp. 3255. The sequence continues at coordinate 181,296 of NZ_JAVDUS010000014.1, read as the reverse complement.
AGAAATTCAAAAGCTGGTCCTTTCTCTTGCACATAAAGGCATGTCGGTCCTATTTATCTCGTCGGAGCTTGAAGAGGTGCTTCGAGTTAGCGAACGAATCGTTGTTCTTAGAGACCGTAAGAAAGTGAAGGAAATGTCAGGAGAGGAAATCAGTCAACGAAATGTCATGAAGGCGATAGCGGGAGGTTAAGTCATGATGAAGCATCATTTGTTTTGGCCGATATGTCTGTTAGCTATTTTGTTATTGTTTAATTTGGTGTACTCCCCCAGTTTTTTCGCTATTACAATGAAAGATGGCCATTTATACGGAAGTTTAATTGACATTCTGAATTTCGGTTCCCCTCTCATTCTTGTAGCAATTGGTATGACTTTAGTTATTGCAACAAAGGGTATCGATCTTTCTGTGGGATCTGTTGTAGCCATATCCGGTGCTGTAGCTTGTCTAACGATTAGTAAAAGCGGCGATCAAAACGCATTGGGAACATTATTGTTATCCGTTGGGATCTCCCTTGCATTATCCTTGCTGCTAGGTTTATGGAATGGATTCCTAGTTGCGAAAACAGGTATTCAACCCATTATCGCCACTTTGATTTTAATGGTTGCCGGAAGAGGAATTGCACAGCTAATAACAGGCGGTCAAATTATTACCGTATCGAGCTCGTCTTATAAATATCTTGGTGCCGGTTCTTTAGGGACTCTGCCCTTTTCCATCTTTCTTGTTGCCATTGTTTTTGTGATTTCCGTTTTATTAACACGTAAAACAGCCCTTGGGTTATTTATTGAGTCCGTTGGTTGTAAACCGACGGCAAGTCTTTTGGCAGGTGTTCGCTCTCACACCGTTACGCTGTCTGTATATATTTTTTGCGGATTGTGCGCAGGAATTGCCGGTTTAATTTTGAGTTCAAACGTCTCTAGCGCGGACGGTAATAATGCGGGTTTATGGTATGAACTGGATGCCATTCTGGCCGTTGTCATCGGAGGAACCTCATTAAATGGAGGACGATTTTATCTTAGCGGTACGCTAATCGGAGCATTAATTATTCAGACCCTGACAACAACGATTTATATGATCGGAGTTCCACCCGAAATTACATTAGTCGTCAAATCCATTGTTGTCCTTGCTGTATGTCTCATTCAATCGGAAACCTTCCGCAAAACGATACTTATGAGCTGGAAGGCTCGCAAATATCCGGCAGAACGGGAGGTTAAACGTCATGCTGCTTAATCGTAAATATATTCCTATCTATGTGACCGTTTGTTTATTCGCATTGATGTATATATCAGGCTCGTTCAGATATACAGGTTTCTTCTCCTTGCAGGTTCTATTAAATTTGTTAATCGATAATGCCTTTCTACTCATTACGGCCGTTGGGATGACCTTTGTTATCATCTCAGGAGGTATCGATTTATCGGTAGGATCGGTAATCGCATTAACGACGATAATCTCTGCCTCGCTTTTGCAAGCAGGCTGGCCCCCTGTTATTGTAATCTTATTCGTATTAATAATTGGGACCCTTTTCGGCTGGGGGATGGGAGCGATTATTCATTACTTCAATATCCAGCCGTTTATTGTCACACTCGCTGGGATGTTTCTAGCAAGAGGACTTTGTTACGTGATCAGCATAAACACAATTACAATCGATAATGCACTTTATACCCGTATTGCACAGACCAAAATTCCGCTGCCAGGAGGTAACTTCATTTCGATTAGCGTAATCATCGCACTCATGGTTGTGGCGATTGGATTTTATATGGCACATTATACCCGCTTTGGACGTAATACCTATGCTATCGGCGGTAGTGAACAATCCACTCTATTAATGGGCTTACCTGTTGCGAAAACAAAGATGGGCGTTTACGCTTTCAGTGGTTTATGCTCTGCACTCGCCGGCGTTGTCTTCACGTTCTATATGTTATCTGGTTATGGCTTACATGCCATGGGAATGGAGCTTGATACGATCGCGGCCGTCGTCATTGGCGGAACCCTCTTAACCGGCGGAGTAGGTTATATAGCAGGTACCTTCTTTGGAGTCCTGATTCAAGGGGTCATCCAAACGATAGTTAGTTTCGAAGGTACGCTTAGCTCTTGGTGGACTAAAATTGTAATTGGTTTACTACTCTGCATATTCATCCTTCTCCAGAAGGCATTAAGTGAGCGAAAATGGGCTAATAAGTAAAACAACAAAAGGACTTTGGCGGGTTCCGCCAAAGTCCTTTCTTTCATTAAGTTTCATCCTTAATGCATAAGATGGATGATAGCAATTCATGCTCATCGTTTAATCAACTGCTCACTGGCTTCGCTCCGCTCCATGACCAAGAGGGCGCTATCCAAATTCCCACTTTTCTTAAATTCCTTGGTGGTCATCCCGGTTATGCGTTTAAAGAGAGTAGAGAAGTAATGGGAGTCGTTATAACCGACGAGAAATGCAATTTCAAACGATTTGTACGATGTCGTTTTAAAGAGCTCCATCGCTTTACGAATACGATAATGTGTCAAGTACTCAATGAACGTGCGGCCTGTTTCCTGACTGAATACCTTGCTTAAATGACTGGAGCTCACCTTGACATGCTCCGCTGCATCCTGAAGCGAAAAAGTGTCATTGTTGTAATTAGCATGAATGTATTCCTTAACACTCCTGAGCATATCGCCATATCTGTCATTCGTTTGAGAACGCCACGACCAAAACTGATTTGTGAGGCTGGTCAAATAGTGAATCGCATCCTCCGTAGAACGAACCGTCTTGAGAATTTGCTGCAACTGCTGAAGCGTGTCCTCAGGCGCGTCCCAATGCCGGTACATATCCTTAGCCGAACGAAATACCTCCAATGTCAAATCATTAAGAATGTAATAACCAATTGGGGAGGAGGTCCAATCAATACCAGCCAATGCCGAGGCGTATTCCTCCAAGAACGAAGATAATTGTGAAGGAGAGCCTATTTTCAGGAAGTTCACGAACCAGGCACGGTCCAAGAAAACGTATTGTTCCATGGACCCTGAGATCGATTCCCAAAGCGTGACCCGGTTTTGACTGGATAATCGCCTCCAGTGCATATCCTCAACAGCCTCCAAGAAAGAGAGGTGAATATTCATCAGCCGTTCCTGTACGCTGCCAATCCCTACCGCGATCGAAACCGAAGCAGAAGGTATCCGTTCGTTATTCATATTTAGTATTTCCTTGAAAATTTCTAGCTCAAACTGGATTTGTTCTAGCGTCTCACCTTTAATTAGCCAACAAATCTCCGTGCGGCTTCGCTTAAATTGTAACAATTCCTTACGATCAAGAGCTTTTTGAAATTGCCCGATCAGATTATCTTCTATTTGACTCGCTACGCCGGCATCCAATATTGGCTTGTCTTCAACCGTACGCACATCTGAGATTACTACAACATAATAGCGCGCTTGCAAATCAAGCGACAAAGTCGCGCCGAGCTGAATAGCCTCAATCGTTGTAACAAAACCGCTGCACAAATCATTCAGCAGCTTTTCACGCGAAACTTCAATTTTCTCGAGCTCGCTTTGCCTCAATTTGTCAATGCTGGCCTTTATTTCACGTTCTTTATCGATCAACTCGCTTGCATTGCGTAAAAGCTGGACGAGATCTAATGCACGGATCGGCTTCAAACAGTAATCGTGGACCCCCATCCTTAAAGCCGTTCTTGCATAGCCGAAATCCTCATGTCCAGTCAAAATAATAATTATCACTTCCGGATATCGTTCTCGAACGATAGCGCTCAGTTCCAAACCGTTCATAAAGGGCATCATAATATCTGTAATGATGATGTCAGGCCGTAATTGCTCAATTAAAGTCAGCGCCATTTCCCCGTCGGGGGCGTCACCGCAATAAATAAAGCCCTCTTGCTCCCAATGGATGCACTCCCGTATCGTTTCCCTGATCAGAATTTCATCGTCTACTAGCATGACTTTTTTCATTATGGCTCACCTTTTTCCATTGGAATGAGAAGGGTGACTATTGAAGCAACTTCGAAGCAATATCCCGGAATTAAAACGCTTTCAAATCTGTGTAACACTATTTTAACAGTCTATAAACCAAAAGATAATGAACAAACTTTCGATCTTTTGCACTTTTATCGGATTTGATGCTCATAATGGATATTGGCAAAATCGGCATACCCACCACTTTCTCCGGTTGCATAGTTTGCATCGGCAGTCAGCTCCGTAATACGGACATCGCCATTTCCATGAAAAACGAAATACGCGGCGGTGATCTTGACGTGTTATATCTTCATTGTAAAATCCAGAAAAGGAGCGGACAATGTGCATCTCTTTACTTCACTTACCAATCGTTGTCATATTGTAAGCGCAATCATAACCAGGCATCAATCATTACTCCTCAAAGGAAAGGAACGCCAGCTTATAGCCAAAAAGGTTAACCAAAACTTTCCGGTTAACCTTTCGTCTCCTCTCACACCTCAGCACGGTGCTTACCATTTGCCGGCTACACGGTCCTTGACAGCATTGGTGATCGTCCCCTCATATCCTTGCTTGTCCAGCTTGTTTAGTTCATTGATGTATGCATTCCAAATGGATTCGAATTTATCAGGAGATTCAAGAATCATCTTCGATAAATATTTCTTTTGAAGATCGTCGGACCTGGTTGTAAAGATCTGTTCGGGCGATCCTTGAGGAATACTGATCGACCAGGCCGGGAACCACTTGCGCTCTTCGGGCTTGCTGAAATAATCACTGAAGGTTTTGGCACCGTAGGTATCGAGAATTTTCTTGTCACCTTCGGTGTACAATTTGGACACGACCTCCGACTGGTTGCCCGGTGCAAAAGCGTTACCATCCTTCAGAACGGAGTTATAGCCGTAACGAGGCCAGTCATTGCCATAATAGGTGAATCCGAATGTGCGGCTAAGTTCAGGGTCTTCATGGTATTTACTTTGATCATCCTTATAATAATAGCGGCCTTTTTCATCAACACTGTAAGTTTGATCCTTCATTCCCCAAGAAACCAGAATTTGATTTTCTTCCTGCAGCATATTATCGAAATACTTGATGATACGAACGGGATCTTTGGCTTTCACTGTAATACCGATACCGTAGTTGTTTACAAATCCCGGCGGGTCTATGTATTGATCTTTTATTCCTTTATCAAATACGATAGGTAACGGCGCATAGCGCTTCTCGTCAATTCCGGCTGCTTTCAGTTTTTTAGTAGCCTCCGCAACCTGCCAGCCATAGTTAAAATAACCGAGTACGCGACCCGAAGTCAGCTTAGCTAAATATTGGTCTTTGTTCATGGTCAAGGACTCCGGATCGAACAAGCCAATGGCATACATTTCATTTAGCTTCTTCATCCATCTCTTCTGATTGTCGGTACCTGCTACAAGCTTGGCTTCATTTGTCTTCATATCCACAGTTACGCTGCCGTCGTTGGGGTAGCCCGCCAAATGCATAGCTGGATTTTGCAGGGTGAAGAAATTGTTTGTTACACCTGCTGATATCATAAAGCCAATTGTGTCCTTACCGTCAACCTTCGGATTTTTTCCCTTATACTTCTTAATCAAATCAAAATACTCATCTATTGTCGTAATTCTGGGATAACCGAACTCTTTCAGTACAGATCGCTGGATCCAGAATGCACCGCCGCCGATATCGGGTTCTGCCGTGTATCCCTGATTAGCTGTGAATGGAAGCGTATAAATCTTACCATCCTTAGCTTTCATCATATTGAAATAAGGACCGTATACACGCTTAATATTCGGTCCATACTTTTCGATCAAATCATCCAGCGCGATGTACGCCCCTGCATCCATCAGCTTGGCCATTTCACCGCTGGAGCTAATGACATCAGGATAATCTCCACTTGCAATCATGACTCCTGCTTTGGTCGCACTGTCGCCAACAAGATATTGAAGTTTGAAATCAACCCCTGTTTGCTTCTGCAGCTCTTTGCCAATGGTAGTTTCGCTAGCCAATACATCCTTTGTCCCCTGCGCGAACAGATAATACGAGAAAGTTACTGGCGCTTTATTCTCAGTATCCGCTGTTTCAAATGCAACGCCTGAAGCATTGATCGGAGTGCTGCTGCAACCGGTCACTACAGCGGCTAACAAGATGGCGGCCAACCCTGAAGCAAACACTTTCTTTCCAAGCATCCGACTATTCCCCCTTTCGGATTGTATGATACCGTCCCCCGCTGAGCAAAGGCAATACAATTTCAACGCGCGTTCCTTCCCCTTCTACACTGTGGATGTTGAGCGCAAAACGTTCCCGGTAGATAAGTTTCAAACGATAATAGGTGTTTTTAATACCGACCCGTTCACCCATCACATCATCCTGATTAAGAAGGTGGTGGATTTCTTCTACCTTTGCCGGGGACATACCGCATCCATTGTCCTCAATCGTAAATCTTAATTCGTTTGCCACCACACCGATTTGAACACGAATGATCCCTTTATCCGGAGTAGATTCGATTCCATGTATGCTGGCATTCTCTACGAAGGGGAGAAAAATCATATTCGGAACATTACAATTTATTGCATTTTCATCGACCTGAATGTCATACTCTAGCTCTTCATCGAACCTATATTTCTGAATCTCTAAGAAGCTTTTAATAACCTCTAATTCCTCGCCGACCGTAATCCAATCTCGACTCCATGAAATGGATTTACGCAACATTTTGGCCATATTATGGATGATCTCTGATGTTTCATCCTCACCTTTGAGTACACTGCGCATTCGAATGGATTCCAGCGCATTAAACAGGAAATGGGGATTTATCTGACTGTGAAGAGCATGGAGCTGGGCTTGCTGTTGCTTAAGTTCCAGATCCTTCTTCTGAATATCCGCAAGATAAACATCGGTAATAAGATTGTCCATGCGCTCTGTCATCCGGTTGAACTCATTCGTCAACTGGCCGATTTCGTCCTGTCCTTCATCATGGGGAATGATCTGGAAGTTTTGATTTTTAACTTTTTTCATATGTTTGAGAATTCGCACAAGCCGAACGTGCAAAGATCGGGACATGAAGACGATGATGATGGTTGGAACCACGAAATTTATGCACGCTAACAGGAAGACGAAGAAACGTGACTTCCGTACTTCGTTCAGTACGATTTCTCTGTTCATTACTCCGTGCAATGTCCAACCTTCCAAATAATTGATCCCTGTGTATGTCGTATTGAACACTTCAGACTTTGGCGGCAGTGCAATATCCTTAAATTGAAGTATTTGCTGTGCCCAATTGGTATCGGAATCGTTACTGTATTGTACGCGCCCTTGGGGATCTACAAGATACACTTTGCCATCGAAACCGTTGTTCTCGAAATATTGGCTGATATTCTTCATGTTAAGATCAATTTTGAGAATAGGGCTGAACGTATTGTTGTGGAAATTATTTAACCTTTGAAGCAAGCTAAACGAGTGATCCGAGCTAATCAGAATGGGGGAGGAAGCGGGATTAAGCTTGATCTGGCTATACCAATCGGAACTTTTGACTTCATCGGTCAACGGCTCAATATAACCAGCAAGGATAGTAGGGTTATCCGTGTAAACACTATATTTCATAATGCTTATCAGATTTTTGTCGGAATTGGAAAAGGCCTCTTTCAAGTATGAATTATACGCATCAACATACTCAAACGTACTGGCATAGTGTCGGTCAAGATAATCATTAAAAGTCCGGTCCACATAAAAGGAGTAGGACAGGCCGGCCGCCTGATCGGTCACTGTCTTCAGGGAACCCTTGATATTTTCTAAAGCTACGCCAGCATCTCGGATCTTCTGGTTACGGATATTCGTAGATGTGACGTTATAGAATACAACATTCGTCATTACGATGGGAATGAAGACGGACAGCACATACATAAGCAGCAGTTTATTTCGCAGTTTCATATTATTGAGATGTATCTTTCGCATCCATAACGCCACCTATTCTTTGTTAACGAGTTTATTACGATAGTCCAACGGTGAGACTTTTTCCCGCTTTTCGAACTGGGTTACGAAATAATTCGCATTCGGAATGCCCACCCTCGACGCAATTTCATAAATCCGCAGGTCCGTTTGCCGAAGCAGCTTCTTCGCCTCCTCCACACGCAACTCTAGGAGGTAATCGTTGAAGTAAGGTCCATAGGTCTTCCGAAAGAGCTGCCCCAAATAGACGGAATTCATATAAAATTGATTGGCAATACTCTTAAGATTAATATTTTCGTTATAATGAGCGTCGATATATTTCTTGATTTTCTCGATATCTCCCTTATTCTGTTCTTTGCGCAGCTGGGCTATATACTCGGCTGCTTGTGAAGTCATTTGTAAGAAATGCTCCTTTAACCTCTGGAGGCTCCAAGTTTGATGGCCTTCTTCTAGAATTGTAAGCAACCGGCGCTGCTCTTCATCGTCGCCGTGCATCTGCTTTATGACATCAATAACTCTTAAACTGAAAGCAGAAAGAAGACTGACAACGGTATGTAGGGCAAATCGCTGATTTCGAAAAGTCAAAAACATGCCGTCGATGGTTTTTACGAAAGCTTGTTTATTATTTTCCTCCAACTCTACCATCAACTGATGGTATGTACTAGGGGCCAATTCGGTCATGTTAAGAGGCTTGCTTTTCACTTTCCCATATAGAATGACATCCTTGCCATCTTCGGCAAACTTATGTTTAACTGCTTCGTTGGCACCGAAATAAGATTGCCGCAAATGCGCGATGCTATTCACGATGTCGCCTGCAAAGAGGGTTACTTCATGACGGAGCTCTCTGGAAATCTCTGCACGAAGCCCCGCCAAGGCATACGATACCTCATTCCCCCACCGATTCAGTACCTCTGTACTTACTACCATTCCAAACCGGCCCTGCGTATTCTCAAGCACGGGGATCCTGCCTCCTGCCTTGCCAAAGGAAGATAATACTTCTCGGAAAATTTTTAAACTAACTTGCTGTTCACCGAGCGCTACTTGGATCTCGGCCCATGCAAATAGGAATCCTTCAGCATTGGATTCAATATAACGCACAGCCTCATCCTCTTGAAGATCCTCCTGCAGCAGCAGCTCCAACACAGAACCGAGTGCGTATCTCCCCTCCGTAAGCGCTGTCAATTTCTTTCTGCTAATAGAAACCGCAAGTCTCTGCAGTGTATCACCCAGTTCCTTCACATCTATAGGCTTTAAAATATAATCCTGAACACCGTAACGAATCGCTTGTTGAGCATATTTGAAATCATTATAACCACTAATAATAATAAATTCGGGATCTACGTGTCCTGCCTCTTTCACGCTTCGGATCAAGCCAAGCCCGTCTAATACAGGCATCATAATGTCAGTAATCACCACATCCGGCTCCAAACGGTGAATCATGCCCAAAGCTTCCCCACCGTTTTTCGCCTCTCCAATCAGGGTAAATTTATAATCTTCCCATTTCATCAACTTTTGCAGACCCTTACGAATGAATACCTCATCGTCAACTAACAATACCTTGAACAAGATAATTGCCCCCTTCTATATCTGCCCAGATTGATGAAAATTATTGTATCATAATTAACCTATCCCCAAAAGAATGCTAGGCAGACAAAAAGAAGGAACTTCAAGAGTCCCTTCCATTTGCCATCTCCTTTGTATTCGCCTAAGTACCACTAAGTACCAAACTTAAACGGAACTATTATTCAATGATCTTGGATGCTATATAGGCGATGTCCATAATATCGATCTTATGATCCCCATTCAAATCAGCCCTCTTAGCCGTTTCCCAATCCGCACTGTTAGAATCCTTCCCATAATGATAAGCCGCAATGGCGAGGTCACCTACATCAACATTTCCATCTTTATTAAGGTCAGGAGATTGAATAACCGCTGCCTTGAAGATTTCCACTGCGCTGCCCAATGCGCCAACGGCACTGTCTACTTGAGGCTGTGTCGCACTTGCATTGTCTCTTACCACTTTGGCCGCATCGATCGCAGAGCCGAAGGCATCTTTGGCTGCCTGTGGGTATTGACCTGACTCTGTGCCGACAACTGCAGCATCATACAGGCTCTGTGCGCTTGAAATGGCCGTTGTCAAAGCTGTTTTATCTACAATGACAACCTCACTGCCAATTGAAATATTCTTGCTGTCAAGCGCTGCTTGAATGACGGTTCCTTCAGAATCAGCAAGGTCTGCCTTTGCAGCTTCGATCGTGCCGGTCGTATTCTGAACACCGGCTTTTACTTTAAAATATAAATTTAGAGCCGGCGTGCTTGCTCCTGTTACACCTCCAATGTTAGCAGCAATAAGCCTAACTTTGCCGGCAGTTGCTTCCTCCTCTCCAACGATCTCGATGCTACGATTTGCCGCTGCCGCACTTACATAGTCAAATTTATTGGCGTCATAAGTCAATGTAATGTCTTCGGCATAAACACTTTTCCCCAAATTGTTCAAGCTAACTCCCACTGTAAAGCTGCTCCCAGGCATCACACGATTGTCTGCTGAAAGTGCAGCAGTCGGTACTAGATTGCCCGTATGGATATCAGCAACAAAAGTCGTAACACTTTGGGCAGGCAGTTCGGCCGTAAAGGAACCGTTCGTTACTTGAATAGGAGCTCCGGCAGTAAGATTCCTTGTGCTGTCCGTTAACCACGAAGCTACGTTCGTTGCGGTCTCATTCTGCAAAACAAATTTTTGACTCACGGCTGTATTTCCTTTATTTACTGCTACAATAACCGCTTTATTGTTACCTTTATAGGCAGATGTAAAAATCTGCGGATCGGGATTCTTGGTAGCCTCAACCCTAACGTAGCCTGGGCGAATAAATTTGGAGTAATGCGCCATCATGTATCCGCGCTTACTTATCGTTCCGTCCTCTTTCATGGGACCGTATTGTCTGCGGATATACCACCATACGTAGGTTTGGAAATTCCCTTCTACCATGGCATTATACATATGCTCTGCAACACCTAATGCCTCGGGCCAACGATCCGCTGAGTTATTCTCACTATTTGGATAGTACACTTCCGTCATCCAGAGTTCTTTGCCTGTTCCTTTCTGTTCAAAAAGCGGGTAAGGGAAATCCTTATAATTCGTGCCATACGTGTGAGCGCCTAGAATATCCAAATTCGCTAGTGCTTCCGGATCGTTCAAGATAGGGTCTGACATTTGTTTTACGTAAGAAAATGACTCCGGTGCGATAACCCTGTTATGAATCGTACCCGCATTTTCTTTCATAAAACGAAGCATTTCTTCAGGGCTCCACCACGTCCAATCGTGGGCATAATCAGGTTCATTTTGAACAGAGATCGCATACAATTCCACGCCATTGCTCTTCATATAAGTATCGAACTCATTCAGATACTGCGCATATTCGTCGTACATATCATGTTTAAGGCGTTTAGCTGATGGATCCTCAACATATGCCGATAGGTTGATATGATCTATATTCGGTCCGTCTGTCCCGGTAGTTACCAGTTTTATCGTATTGTTCCCGCTAATCATAGGAACCTGAACGGATTTTTCGCCCCAGGTTGACAGGCTTCCGGTTGCTGCAAAGGCTACATCGGTGAGCATTTTCGTCCCATTCACATAAATATCTAGATTGCTTGTTCCTTCCTGTAAAGCATACCGAATCCTTACGTTTTTCGTACCCGTACTGCCAATGCCGATACTCCCCCACTGAATAGCCGCATCAGACGCTGCTTGAAAATTAACATAGCCGGTACCGCTATACCCTGAATTGCTCATTTCCACAACGGAATTGGTCAATGTTGTTCCCGTCTCCGCTTCATATGTGGTGCCGTTGCCTGAACTCATGCCAAGGGTGAATGTCTCAAGCATTTCACTCGGAGGATTCCAAGGCGATGCAAACACTATTGCTCCTCGTTCAATCGCCTTTTTAGCTGTTTCAAGTTCTTTATACCAGTTGTTCTTATTGGGATCTATAAAAATCCTTAAAACAGAAAAACCCAACTGATTATCTCCGTTACCAAAAGCAGTTTCTCTCTGAGCAGGTGTCAAATCCCCGATCCATGCCGGGTGGTTTATCCCCCCGAATCCGCGAATCACTTGCTTTTCTGCCGATAAGTTAACAATTACATCGTTAGCTGCCGAAGCGGCTGATACCTCAGCCGGCGCAGGCACGAAAAACAGCGGCATAGCAGTTACACATGCCAAGAGTATGCTAAATGACTTTCTCAAACGTAAGTTCATTGTTTTCATCTCCTTGAGTAGTTAATAGGCTACTGCTTGCCAATAACGTTTATCATCACATCCTTTCTTCCTTCATACGTTCATGTGAAACAGCTCTTAATAAAAATTTTAATCAAATATAGATAGGAGTTACATGGAATATTTTTTTAAAAAACTTTAAATATTTTGCCTTTCATCTTTTATCCAATAGAAATAAAAAACTCGGTTCCCCCAATGAGTGAGAACCGAGTACGTTAGGCTAAAAAAGAGTTATTTTTTGTAGGTTTGTTGATACGCCTGTCTTCTTTCTTTCATAACAGCTTCGCCTCCCGCATCTTTCCATTCCTTCAGCTGCTGGTCATAGACACTGTCGACTTCGGTAGACTTGGCCGTAATAATCTTTGCCAGCATCTGCTTGATCTTGTCGTTCAGAATCTGTGAATACTTGATTTCCGCTTGAATGGGAATGTCCACGCGCGGGCCTGTATAGCCGTCTCGCGCACCAGACTTAATACTGTCTATCGTGAAGTCTTTAAATTGCGGATCCGTTGCATTGGCTGCCATGTTCTTTTCTGGTGCTTCCGTGCTCACGTATTTACCATTCATAATCATGGCGTAATCTTGATTATTAAAGAGAATCTGATTGGCTTCAGGCGTTGTCAAGGCAAATGGAATGCCGTCGTCACCTATTCTATAAGAAACGCCTTCTTGACCAAACTGCAGGGCGATAAGATTCTTCGGTTCCGCCATCCAATTCAAATATTTGATAACCGAATCGACGTTTTTACTCGCTGCTGGAACCATCAGATAAATACCGCTTGGGGAATACATCGGTTTAGGATACTTGCCATTCGCTGCTTTGAACGGATCGATCGTTGCAAGAACAGCTTCAGGATTGTTTTTCTTAAGGTTTGCATAGTAGCCGCTGTAAATTGGATCGTTTGTATTCGGTGTGGCAGACCCTGCAAGACCGTTGACGACTTGTTTGTTGAAGGTCTGACTGAAGTCTGCCGCTAGCGGGAAGTCTTTATCAAGCAGGCCTTCATTGTATAGTTTATTTAAGAATTTGAATGCTTCCTTGTTGCCAGGCAGCGTCCAACCGTCCGGATCAGCAAACAGATCTTCTTCAGTGATCTTACTCCAATCCCAGAAGGAATTGGTTAACGGCTTGATATGGAACATATCGATCAACGTAAAAGGAATGACTTTACCGCCAGTATTGCCCGGATCCTTCTCCTTGAACGCTTTCAATGTTTGATACCATTCATCCGTCGTCGTCGGCAAAGGCAGGTTCAATTTATCCAACCAATCTTTACGGATGATACTTGTCGTTTGCGATTGGATGACCCGTAGCGCTGGAATGGTATATTGCTTACCGTTAAAAACGCCGTCCTTCAGTGTTGGAGCAAGTACTTTCTTCAACTGAGGTCCGTATTTCTCAATCGCCGGCCCAAGATCCGCAATTCCGCCGCTTTGCACGTAACTTTGAACAGTAGGTTTGTCATACGTAAAGACGAGATCTGGCGCAGTTCCGGACGCCATCAATACATTCAACTTCTTGACTTCCTCGGAGCGAGGGATCGTGACAAACTTAACTGTGATATTATTCGGATCTCCGAAGTTTTTCTGAACGTACTGTGTCATGAAATTGTCTGTGATTGGCGGAGCGCCTGCCGGCGCATTACTTCGATCAAACAGCTCAACCGTTAAAGTGATCGGCGGACCCTTCGGGGTCTCGCTCGCACCTGCCGAACTTCCCGGCGCGGCTGAGTGACTTGGGCTGTTTTGTGAGCTGCTGCAGCCTGCAAGCGCAATAGCAGTCGTCGCTACAACGGCCATAGCCACGTTAATCGTTTTGCGTAATTTTACTCGCATGGTTAATCCTCCCTTTAATCTATTGAATATATAGTGAATTCAACCGTTTAAAGCGGTTGAAGACAGCTATCAGCCTTTAACTGCACCTACGAGCATGCCAGAGATAAAATAACGTTGGAGCCAAGGGTATACGAGTAGAATTGGGACAGTTGCGAACATGATGCTTGCCGCCTGCAAGCTCTCCGGCACCGGAGCAGAGCCCCCAAAGCCTTCCTGGGCAGTAGCGTCGTTCACCTGACTGTTGATTACGATCTCATAAAGCTTCTGTTGAATCGGGTATAGCCGTGAATCGTTAATATAGAACAGCGCATCCTGAAACATGTTCCATCGATCGACCGCGGAATACAGAGCCAATGTCGCCAAAATCGGTAATGACAGCGGCAGCACGATTCGCATTAAGTAACGGAAATGACCGCATCCGTCCATCCAAGCCGAGTCTTCCAGTTCACCGGGTAGCTGCGTGAACGATGTTTTCAGGATAATCAACAGGAAGGCGTTGATGAGCAGCGGCAATACCAGCGACCATACGCTATTCAACATATGAAGCTCTTTAATCAACAAGTAGTTTGGAATAATCCCCGGATTAAAGAACATGGTGATGATGATCAGAGCGAACAGCATGTTCTTCCCCTTAAAATTGCGCCGGCTTAGCGGATACGCAGCCAGGATCGTGGCGATCAAGCTAACCATTGTGTAACCGACAACAAGCCAGATGGTAAACAACAGCGAGCGAATCATGCTCAGGTCACCAAATACGTTCTTATAGGGTTCGAAGTTTAAGTCTATCGGCCATAAAGTCACTTCGCCGGACATGATTGCCCGGTTACCACTGAGCGATAACGAGAAAATATGGATCATGGGCACCACGCAAAACAAACAGAAGATGCCCAGCAGAAGGATAATAACTGTATTGCCTATTTTCTCAGCCGGATTCTGAATCATACATGTACCCCCATTAAAAAATACCCTGATTATTGATTTTTCTCGAAAGGAACTCTGCCGACAGAAGAAGTATTAATCCCACTACGGATTGGAACAAACCGACAGCAGTTGCAAGTGCGAATCTTGCCGACTGAATTCCTACAGAATATACATAAGTGCTAATTACCTGAGCGTAATCCATCACATAGGAGTTCTTCAGAACATAGGGCTGCTCGAAGCTGATATTGGCCATATTCCCGATCTGAAGAATGAACAGGACGACGATGGTCGGCTTAATGCCTGGTAAAGTAATATGCCAAATCTTGCGCATCCGGGCTGCACCATCCACTTCTGCCGCTTCATACAACTCCTTATTTATTCCCGTAAGTGCTGCCAAATACAGAATCGTTCCCCATCCGGCATTGCGCCAGACCCCTGTTCCAACATAAGTTGCAATCCATAATGCCGGTTTTTCCAAGAATGGAATGGGGGAAGTGCCGATCGCCATCAGCATATGATTAATTGAACCATTATTGGTTGAGAGCAGCTCGATAGCCATCCCCCCTACGATGACCCACGAAATGAAATGGGGCAAATACATCAATGTCTGGCTAAGCTTCTTATACCATTGCACCCGAAGTTCATTCAGAAGAAGTGCTAATAGAATGGGAACCGGAAAGGTCAGCAATCCGAGCACGTTCAACATCAAAGTGTTGCGAAGTGCCTTATAAAATTCGGGCATGGCGAAGATTTCCTTAAAGACTGCGAACCCTACCCATGGACTGGCCCAAACCCCTTTAAAAATGTTGTACTCTTTGAAAGCAACGGCCACGCCGGCCATCGGGATATACCTAAAAATGATGAAAAATGCCATGGGTACGACCATCATTGCGTAAAGTGGCCATTGTCTTTTCAAGTAGGCGATGCCACCTCCTTTGACAGCAAGAATGGAGGTAGTAGTGCTGGTTTCTGTTTTCATTACATCGTTCCTCTCCATTTGGTGTACTCACCTCTTTGTGTTTTTTAACTATTGCTGCTTGCATCAGATGCCTCAGATCAAACGAATCCTAGGCTCCCGAAGAGTTTTTTATATTTGAATTGTAATTTTAAGCGCTTTCAATATCCATGGACAAACTTTTTACCTTTTGTATTAATTATGGATAACATTTTAATTTAAGCGGACGGATCTCAACAGCATGAAAAAGAACCTCAGAGAAGTCCGAGGTTCTTGTCATTTCAGGCCTACTATCTGCGATAAGCCTTTTTTTCTACTTGTTTACGACTTCAAATTCCTGCCGCTCAGATCTGCTATTTTCTATTAGTATTCTAGAGGGGGGAAAACCTTTTATTTTTTTAAATAGCTTGCTGAAATAATAAATGTCTTCAAAACCGCATTTATAAGCAGCCTCCTGAACGGTAAATTCACCGCTTAGAAGAATATTCTCAGCATTGTTAATTTTCATTCTGTTGATATATTCTTTAACGGATACCCCCATGTATTTCTTAAATAGCGTTCCAAAATATGCAGTGGTTAAACCGGTAATAGCTGCTAGCTCTTCAACCTCAATTTGATTCTGCAAGTTGCTAAATATATATCTAATGGCCTTCTGAATCCGTTTGTCTATATTCACATTGTTACCTTTATAATAAAGAGACTTGAAATAATAATGGAGAATTAGGAGAAGCAATGCACGCGCTTTCATTTCATGCCCTTTATTTTTCTTTAACCATTCAAATGTCAATTCATTGTATAAGGAAAGCAGTTCCTCTGGCTCACCGATATGCGAAATTAAAGGAAACGGCAATTGAACGTCTTTGCCTTTCAGATCATAGAGATGAATGTTTAGAGCATAACTGGTCATCAAATTCGTGGGGTCAGTGGTGGCACTTCGACGGCTGCCTTTAGGAATACATATGAGATCACCTTGATTAACTTCATGCACGGTGCCATTAATGGAGTAGTAAGCTCTTCCCTTGAAAATATAGGTTAAGTCGATAAAATCAGTTGTGGCATCCTCAATAATCCAAGTGGGTGTGGAGTGTCTATTGATGAATAATTCAATCTGAGGATTAATTTCGATATATTCCATAGAAATTATCCTTTCCAATATAAAATTATACAGCTAATCCAATACCTACTCTAGAGAATTTAATTATATTATGGGATTTTTTTGGATTCAAGAAAGTTTACTTCATAAAGTATAGAACATACTACAAAAAGTAAAGAACATGCTCTTTGCGAATTTATACTAGCTTCTATTCTTCTTTCCGACGAATGCTCGGGCGAAAAAAAACAGCCCTTAGGCGCTCCTAGTGAGCACCCGAGGGCTGATTCATTATTTTTCTTATCTTTAGTTATTTAAGATAAGTCTTGCGATGTACGCTAGATCGGCAATATCAATCTGACCACTATTATTTATATCGTAACGCTTATAAAGGTTCCAGTCAGATGAATCCGATTTTTTATTGTAATACTTAGCCAAAATGCCCAAATCACCAATTGTAGCTTGAGTTTGAATAGAATTATGAAAGGTTTGCAGCGCACTGTTTAGCTGCAATACCGCTTGGTCTACCTGCTCTTGCGTAGCTGAGGCATTCGCTGCCGTCGCTTGTGCATCGCTGACAGCCGCTTGCAATGAAGCTTTAGAACCGACTGCATATTGTCCCCATAGAGTGCCCTCCATCGCATTACTCAGAGTTGCGGATGCCGATTGGATAGCATTATTCAATGCAGTTTTATTAACTTCGTTTACACTGCTAATAACGACACTATACGTAGAACCACTGCTCACTGAAGTGACCGTTCCGCTATCATCGGAAACCTTCACATCTGACAAGGATACGGTACTTGTTGCAGTGCCGCTCGAAGCAAGCGCCTTAAACAGTAACTGAAGAAGATCGCCGCTTCCGCTTACCGCGTTCTCCTCACCTTGAGAGTAGGCTAGAATACGCACTTTGCCCGGTGCTACTTCGTGCTTGTCAATGACAACAAAACCTGGCTTCAAGGATTGAACACTTTGCAGTTCAAGCTGCGAGGCATTAAAGTTTACAGTGATATCCTGAGCATATAGATCAGTTGATACATTGGCCAAACCGTAGTTTACTTGAAAGGATTGGCCTGGAGCAACACTTCCTGGGCCTGTTAATGTCGACGTAGCTGCGGTTGACGGAGCTGTGGTAACTGATTTGGAAGGTCCGTTTGTGCTCCAATTTCCGGCATGATCCCCTGCCTCAACCTTGAATGTATAGGTCGTTTTTGGCGTTAATCCAGTCATAGCGTGACTATATACATTTCCAGCTACAGTAATAGGCGTTTCATCGATACCATTGAATATTCGGTAGCCGGCTACCCCATTAGCGTCCTCAGCCGCGGGCCACTTTAATGTCAATCCCGTGCTTGTTACACTACTTTCTTCAAGTACGCTTCCTTGGGTCCATGTAGGTGGCGTTGTGTCTTCTGTGCCTCCTACAACAGCAAACGAATTGACACTTACGCTTGAAGCTCCTTTGGAAATAATCAACGTATATTGACCATTCTCATAGAGAATTGTGCAGGTAACTCCAAGGGCGCTCAGATTAGCGTCGTTATCGAGTATCGTTTGTGCTTTTGCTTTCAGTGTTTCTTCATTATCACCGGTTGCATTCGGAACAGCCAGCCGGGTACCAATCAATGCCGCTGCTTGCTCCACAGCTTGTTGATCGGGGTCAAGCTCTCCGGCCTCCGCTAAAGTTTTCACCAAGGAGACATTTGAAAATTTCACGTTCAAATCTGTTGTCGCACTAAAGTTAGTCCCATATAACTCCAATTTCGCTTCATCAAAAAAAGCTGGAGTAAATGTTGTTGTATTCCCCATAGCAAGCCAGCTTGAGCCGCCATTCGTCGAGAAATAACCCTGTACAATATTGCCTTCCTTCACTATACGAAGATCATAAACAGTACCTGTTAAGTTCGTTTGGTTCGTATTACCCGAGTACGTGCTGGTACCGGTTTTACCTGAGTAATTCACCTTAATATTAGGAGCGACTTTTCTTGCATTGATTCTATAAAACTCACCTGTTGAAGGGCGATTAATGCCAAGCCCTACTTGTGAAAGCTCATCTATAGTGGAATCATTCAGTGCTTTATTCACGGTAAGTCTCGCTGTGAGCGTCCAGTTGCCACTCGCCGAGCCCGGGAATTGCAGCACATTCCGACTATTCGGATAATCGGCATCCGCTTTCGTGGTAGCAATCGTTACCTCTCCTGCCGTACCATACGTGATAGCAGTTTGAGGATCCGCCGGATTAGCTACCTGCCACCCTGTCGGAAGACCGTTCGCGAAGCTGATGACATCATTTGTACTGAAAGCAATCTTATATGTTTTAATATTTTGACCTTTAATAAACCGGACAACAGCCGTTCCTTGAGCACTTTCCGCTTGCGAGATACTTACGATTTCATTTTTATCACTCGATGAAGCGGTTACAACCGGTATGGAATTTCCAGATACCGTGTACGTATAATCCGACTTATTTGCATCAAAATTCGAAGGCTGAACTCCGTTAATAAAAAGGCTATAGCTTGACGTTACTTCGGGTGTAAGCGATAGCTGGTCTGCATAGAGAATATTGGAATCCTTTGCGTACACAGCCAGGACCACTTTGGCCGTCCCCTCTGGTTCGTTATAAGTAAACGGTTGGTTCGGTGTTTCGTGCCAATCAGCCACTTTCACATTAACAGGCTGGAATGAGCTTAAACCGACCGGTCCACCCTCTAGAATGCGCCCGATAAACTTACCGTTGCTCCAATAAGCAGCGTCTCCGGCTTCACGAGCTGAGTACGGTTCAGGCATGTCTCGGTTATTAATAGGCGTCATACCCAGTTGCTTCCCGGCGCTGTCGTAATACACCAATGCGGCTTCCACATCCCCCGGATTTTCAGCGGCAATATCATAGCTCTCCGGACGACTCTTCATGGAGAGGAAGTAACCTTTGAAGTTGTATTTGTCACCCTTAGTCAGCTTGCCCGTGACATCCTGCCACATTCCGTCGTATTGATCCGGGGCGTCAATACGATTTACAACTTTCCCGGAGCCGGCAACCTTTGATGTGGAATTGTTTTTGAGATAACGGGATATACCCGAGTAGCTTTGGATGGTATCCGCAGTTAACACAGGCCCTGAAACGGTCTGTTCAAACGACCCTTTCGTATAACGACCTGCTGACCAATTGTTTGTATTAGAGGCTGTTGCAGTATCAAAATCACCATTTTGTAAAATGTTTCCTGGAATAGACACCGTCGAGTTATTTGCAGCGGCACTCCAATCGGAGTCATTAGCTCCGAATAAGAAGCGGTCAACGGTGACCGTACCGTTAGATACGATATAAAGATCCTTATGACCATACGCGCTAAGGTCGCCTGTATCAACCATGTCCTGATATTTGCCGTATTTATCATTAGCAGGAACGAGAATTTCAGCTACCTGCGTACCTTTGGATACAATATCGGCGGTGCTGCTCACAGCTGTTCCAACCGGCAGAACGTAGGCTTGAAGCTTGCCGCCTTTTGCCGACTTGGTTTGCGCTGTAAGGTATAACAAGTGTCTACGAACCACCCCGCCGTTAGCGGAGCCATCCGCAAAGTTCATGTTTTTGTAGGAAAGGTATTTTTCCTCACTCAAGGTGACGGCCTCATTATCACGTCCCGCGTTTCCGGCAGTGTCTCCATTCACGCCGTTGTCATTTCCCTCCGCCTCAAGCGAGGAGAAAATATCACGCTCACGATCAAGACCGTTGTACGTGGCATAGGTCCCTTGGGACGGTACAATCGTAACGATACTAGCCGACGGGATGTCGATAACGAATTTGCCGTTACTCACTGGAATCGTGGCTAACTTCTTTTGATTCTCACTGCCTGAGGTACGGAAGACGGTTACACTCGTCGTACCCGCCGGGAAGTCCTTCAGTGTAAGCTCCAAGGGCTGAACGCTGTCATCATTTTTGGCGTTAGAAACCGTGAGTGCAAAATCATTCGTGTTCGGATTCTTGAAGCCGACAACATTAATATCTTCAGCGGGCGTTCGTGTTACATCGAAACGTACATCGCCGGGATTCATAAAACGTGAAAAATGACCATAACCGTAAAAACGCTTGAATGCTCGGTATTCGCCTGTCAACGTGCTAATTCTTCCGGGCTCCTGCTGAGAGTTCGTTGTTACGAAACGTATCAAGTCAGAGCCGTCTGCACCGTTGCTATCCCACATACTCCACCAAACGAATCCGTTAAAGCCTGGATTGCTAGTGAACATATTGGTCAGCAGGTTGGACCAACGCACGGCATCATTAATGTTCTGATTACCGTACCGCTGCGTATACGCACCTGCAGATCCGTCCGCGGTGTCCTGATTCATAAACTCTGCCTGCCAGAGCTTATATTTATTCAAGTATTCGGGATACTTGGACCCATCCTTGGTATAATCTAAAGGATTTTTGGAAAAGTCACCTGTATGGTACAGCTTTGTTTCATCCGTACCGATGCCTACAGTTCCATATAAATGTGTCGTAAACACATCGAGGTATGGATTTTTATCTAAGGCATTATCCGGATCTGTATCTTGGAAGACCAAACCGCCTCTGCTTAAGGACGCACTAAGATTAGTACCATCGACGGCAGCAAGTTGAGGTATAAAATCAATAATCTTACCGTCTGGATTCTTAATATCATACAAGGCTCCGCCTGGTTGCATGGACTTTTTCAAAGTAGGTCCAATATAGCCGTTTATCAGCTCCCGAACATAGTCAGCAGTTCCGCCGGCAAGATCAACTTCATTGAAGGGATTGATATGCGTTATCGGAATTCCCCACTGCTCCCACATGCCTCGAATATAATTGACTAGATAATCGGCATAGGCCTGGTAGTAAATCTTTACGACTTTGCCATCAATGGTTGCCGTGTCGCCTCGGACGATCTTGCTAGGAGAGTTGGTTGAAGAATTGCTCATCCAATAAGGAACCGTCCATGTACAAGCGTAGAACTGCTTGACACCATACTGCATCGCCTGACGCATTGTCCATACCTGATCGAAATCGAACAGCTCTTTTCGGGTACGCGGACCGTTCTTCATAACTACAGGCTCTTGATCAGAAGCGCTCAGGAGGTTGGTGGGTCCTCCATCGTCATTTGCAATCGGCTGATTCCAGGACGGATAATCCCATACGAAGCCCTCAACCGGCACCAACGTACCCGGGGCGTGCTCCGGCTCGTTAGGCCAAATACTATCTGTATTACCGTCGGCATAACGGTTCTCAGCTTCAATTTTGTATCCGTACTGGCCAGCTGTTCCTCTCATAGGTATAGGATTCCCCTCAACGTCGAAGCCCGGTTTCGAGGTGTCTGCCAGCAACCCTGTTACAGGATTGAAGCCCGGACTTGCTGCAGTAGCGCCTGAGGCGGTTAAGCCGCCGTTATCCCCAATAATCACACGTACAATATCGTGTCCTGTTCCATTTTTCTCGCTAAATGTAAGATTTAGCAAATGTCTTACGGTATCCTGATGCCCAGCAGCAGCAAGCTGCAGCATATGAATGGAATCCGTGTATGCATAGGCCGCGCCTACACCATCCATCGTTTGATATGTCGAGTACCAATTGGCTGTTACAGGAGCGGCATTCACGGCTGCTTGAATTTCCTGAACCTGGATGGAATAGGCCACAGGGGCAATGCTTGAAAGCATCAATGCGCCCATCAACTTAACCGCAAGTGTCTTTCGCCAAATAAAACTACTCATACACGTGTTCCTCCTTAACTTTCTTCTTATTGAGAAATTAAAGCAGTCATTCTCAATCCACATGATTTGAATGGCATAGCTAGAACGCAAAGATTGGATACGCTTACAACATATGTGTTTATTTATTCTTTGGAGTATGAATCAGAGATCACCTGTCATACTTAGTTGGCTATGAAGTTGAAGTAGGATCTTGAGGCAACCGTTGATACTCGAGGTAAGATTTGATAGCGGTTACAATCGATAGCACATTTATTTATAAGTAGATCATCGTTCATCTCCTCTATAAAATGTTCCTTCACTTTATCATTTTATCTTTGAAATTTCTCAAACTAAATGGTTAAAGTATTTGTCGTTTGTACTATTTTCGAAAGATTAGAATAATTTTTTTGCAGTTCTATTGTTTTTACGAGATAGTAACGTACGTCTTTCGCATAGTAATTTCTTCCCAACCTGGGTCGTGACTTTAAATTATACAGCCCAAATACAAACAACAAGGCCATTGAAGTCGTACTTGTTGATCCTCACCTTGTTTAAAATAATGGCTATGTTAATCTTTGATTTTGCTTTTTGAATAAAACAAACCACCTTCTCGAAAGGAGGGTGGTTTGCTGTGTTAACGTTCCCCGTTAATTCTTTTTCTCTGAGGGAGGTTAATACCTTTTGAAGACTATAAATCGTCAATAAGAGTTCGCAGTTTTGACATCAATATCTGATTGCTGTACGACAAAACCCGCTTATAATGAAGCCATTACCATGTGGTAGGAAAGGAGATCTTCGGTTTAAATGAGCGAAAACCACCATGCACCGCGGCAAGCTAGCAACAAAAATTATACGGCTGCCATCGTCACCATCTCATTAGTCGCTAATATCGTTATTTTACTCTTGTTCTTCTCACCGATTGGCTACAAGGGAGAGATCGATTTCGATCTTACCATCTTTCCAAGAATCAATGGGGTGTTGAACAGCTTCACCTTCATCTTCCTGCTAGCCGCGTTGATAGGGATCCTACGGAAGAACGTAAAGCTTCACAAAGGGTTCATTCTCGCCGCCTTCTCTTCTACACTGTTGTTCCTTGTCTCCTACTTAACGTTCCATTACATGTCTTCGGAGACGGCGAGGTTCGGTGGTGAAGGCATTATCCGGCCGATTTATTTCTTCACTCTGATCTCTCACAGCATTCTGGCGGCCATCATCGTGCCGCTCGCCTTGTTCACTCTCGTGTGGGGATGGACTAACCAGTTGCATAAACATCGTAGAATTGCCCGTTGGACGATGCCGATTTGGCTATATGTCAGCTTAACCGGGGTTGTCGTGTTCCTAATGATGGAACCGTATTATTGAAGCTAATGCGACGATAGTCGATTTGAGGAGCAATCCTTAATGTTGACAGTTGTCATGACACTCACACTCACTTACAAAAATTTAATATTGCCGAACCTTTCCGTAGTTCAGTACCGCCGTCATATGTTCGATCGTGATCGCCCAATGCGAGGCCGTCCAGTACTTCTCTTTATTTGTAACGTAGATGATTTGCGGTGATTGGTGATTGACGCCAAGATCTTCGGCGATTTGGTTCGAAACAGGACGAGATTCGATTACCTTTACGAGTACGTAATCGACATCACGATTTGGATTGTCTTGCAAATAATCATTATATTCTTTCAGCGCATTGGCACTAACCGGGCATATCGTGCTATGCTTCAGCACCACTTGTCCGCGTTCGCCAGAATGCTCCAACACGGATTTCCATTCTTCGATTGTTGTGATTTCTCTCGCATTCATCTTAATCATTCTCTCCTCTCATTAAAAGTGGACATTCTCCACGGCTTCAAGATATTTCTCGCAATCGAGCGCCGCCATACAGCCGCTGCCCGCTGCGGTAATCGCCTGGCGGTATTTGTGAAACCCAGGGAAATTCTCCACGTCGGTTGTTGTCGTCAGCTGCCCGCCAGGCTCAGGCCCTTCGATAACAAGCGGCTACTGATTCGCGCGCCAAGTAAATGGCAGCCGTAAGTCCGGCTGGCCCCGTGCCGATTACGATGGATTTGTATGTCTTCATTGCGATTCCTCCTTATTTTTAACCTACGACTCTTGTAATTGCCCTGACTCCCGGCGCCGCCGGTTCATAAATATCAAGGACAATGCGATGACCGTGAGGATAATGCCAAGCACTCGAAATCCTTCGAAGCTGAACTTGCCTCCCATTACGATACCTATTAACAAGGAAGAGAGAATGGTTCCCAGGTATCTTGAAGTATTGAATATTCCGGATGCTACTCCGATTATTTCTTTGGGAGCACTTTTGAACAAGGCCGCTTGCATACCTACACTGTTCAATCCATTACTGATACCGAATGCTGCTAACGCTAAACATACACTGATAACCGGTGAAGTTTGATTTAATGTCACGATCCATATGGACCCAAGTGCCATCAGTATACCGGATAGTAACAATGCCGGCCTGGGTCCTGATTTATCGATCCAGCGTCCTGCAATTGGAGAAACCACGAGGGAGCACAAGCCCAAGCTTAGCATGAGAACCCCTGTGTGGAGTTCGCCCACATGACGTACCATTTGCAAGTAGGACGGAAGTCCGAAAAAGATAGAGTAAAAAAGTAAGTTAACGAGCATGAATTCGACATTGACCCAAGTCATCGTAGGATACTTGGCGAATGCGCGCAAAGGAATAAAGGGTGACGTCGTTTTTAACTCATGCCGTACGAAAGCCACAAGCAGCACGAGGCCTATCAGCCCGACAAAAGCACTCATTAATGAGATATGCCCATTTGATTTTGCTGAAAGTAAGGAGGCGAGGAAGGCAACCAAACCTACTGTGAAGAGCAGGATCCCAGACGCATCAAGCAAATCCAACCATTTACTAAAGGACATGCCCCGTGCAACGGATGTTGCCGTTTTGTCCTTAGGAATATTCCTCCAAGCTAATAGAAAGCTCGCCACCGCGAACGGAATATTGACGAAAAAGATAGCAGGCCAGCTCCACCAGTGAATCAGGATCCCGCCAACAAAGGGACCAATTGCTGCTGCCCCGGATAGGAATATGGACAAAACAGACAGCGCAGACGCTTGCTTCTCCGTAATATGAATTCGCACAATGGCCATTCCCACCGCAACCATCATGCTTGTTCCAATAGATTGCACAATGCGGAACACGATGAGCCACCCGAAGTTGAGCGAAAGAGGAGCTAATAATGAGGCAACGAAGGCTACAATCAGTCCGATAAGAAATATCCTCCTGCGACCGAATAAATCGCTGGCTTTTCCCATAACAGGTTGAGCGATGCTGCTTGCAATGTAGAAAGAAAAAATAATCCAGGAAACAACTGTAAAGTCAAGTTGGAACACATTTTGTAGTCTTGGAATAGCAACAGAAACCATCGAAGAATTTAATGGGTTCAATAATATACCAAGGCCAACGGAAATCATCAACCACCTGTTGCGAGCATTCATTTTTGAGCTCCCCTCCAAAGTTTATTGATGTCATCTTACTTGAAATCAATTATTTATTCCAACGCATTTTATGTTATGATTTCATTGACTTGAAGGAATGAATGAGGTGTGGAATGGAACTTCTTCAACTGCAATATTTTCTAGCGGTAGCTCGATTGGAACATGTGACTGAAGCTGCACGTAGTCTGCACGTTACTCAATCGTCGCTAAGCAAAACGATTCAACGCCTAGAGGAGGATCTAGGGGTCCCTCTATTCGATCGAATAGGGAGGAGACTGAGACTCAATGAGTTCGGAAGCAAATTTCTTCGCCGTGCGGAAAGGGCTTTGTTTGAATTGGAACAAGGGAGGCAGGAGATTATCGATTTGTCCAGACCGGAACATGACACAATCGAATTGGCGGTGACCAACGCAAGCACGCTGCCTAATATCCTTCGAGAGTTTCAGAAAAAGCATCCCCAGATCCAATTTCATGTGCAAATGCTGACCACGCAGGAAATGATTACGCTCCTTCATCGAGGAGAGGTCGATTTCTGCTTGTCCTCGCCTCCAATACAAGGGGATGACATTGAATGTCAAATCGTGTTCATCGACCCCATCCTTGTAGCTGTTCCAATGGGGCATCGGCTGGCAGACCGAAGCAGCGTATCCTTGAATGAACTTAAGGATGAATGGTTTGTCGGTGTAAAGAAAGGCTACCTTACTCGCGATTTAGTAGACTCCGTATGTAAAGAGGCCGGTTTTGCACCTAAATATGTGTATGAGGGAAATGAGCCTGCCAGGTTAAGCGCGCTTGTAGAAGCCGGAATAGGCATTGCCTTCATACCAAGTACAGCAAGGAATTCGCGGGAGCATATCCAGTATCTCCAAGTAGAGGACCATGAATTGGTAAGGGAGATTGCTTTATTACGGCACAGGAGCCGATATATTTCGCGGGCTGCTCTGGAATTCCGTGATGTAGTTGAAGAATATTTCGGGTCGTTATCCAAACAGACAGTTTAATCATGCTTTTCATTTGGGAAGCGTACATGGATAGACCCTGGCGGTATGCGAGGCAGGAACAAAGCTCTTGAGCTCCAAGCACTCGCTAGACTTCGTTGGAGACGCTACATGCTCTTTGGAAGACAAATGGGAGCTGCGGCACCTCATCGAAGAATTCGAACGAATCTGCCACATCATTGATGAAGCGGACGAGATGATTAAAAAGCTTTTGCCCGAAATCCCCTGTTCTGATCTCGTTCGATCCGTCGGTGTTTCTGTTCCTGCAACGGCTGCTCTTTTGCATGTGGAGGTGACTTACGTAAACTTTCTCATGGTAATCCGTTATTGCGGAAGGTTGGGTTGAACTTAGCGGAAATGCGTTGCTTATCATCCGCTACCGCCAAATCTTCGCCGGTGTTATCGATCTTTTTGACATAATTAAAAACGGCCGCCAGGATGAAATACCCACGACAGCCACTTTGTATTCAATGTTCCGCGTTAATAGGACTATATTGGCACTTGTGTGACTTCTACACCGTTGACCAGAACAACGGTTTGCGCTCCGCCCGGCCATTGATTGTCGGAAATCGTAACGTTCGTACACGCCTTAAGCTGTATGGGATACTTCATGAAATGATGCGGCGGATAAGATTCGCTTTTTTCAATCACATTATTTACGAATTTGATCCCGTCGACAGAATGCCCATTCACGATACCGACATCGAATGTAACAAACCGATTATTCTCAATCGTAATATTGCGATGGTAACATTCCTCGAACGCCTCAGGCCGCTCAATCTCGGGATCGATATCGATCAAGGCACTTCCCCAATCCGGACAGCAATAATTGCAATCCGTAAACTCGTTGTTGCGAATCATAACCTGCCTAACCGCTCCGGACTCGAACCAGTAATTGGCGTCGCCGGAAATTTTAATGCCGGCTCCCGGTGTGCTGATCTTGTTATGCTCAAGAAGCACGTTTCCCGAAGTAGTGATCAAAAATCCACGGGCACGGTTAGCCCTGACCGTACAGTGCATGACCGTTAAATCTGGATACCACAAGGTATTGCCGGCTGCATCAAGCAATTGCACATCCTCAGGCAGTTGCTGATCAAAAGTAAGCACCACATAATCTTTATTCAAAACGTTCACGTCTTTAACCGTTGAAGCTGCGTATGCCAACAGCGAGTCGCGCCGCACGAATTCAACTTGATCGCCGGGTTCGGCAATCTTGATCCCCTTGGCCATGCCGTGAGCGAGTTCAACCATAAGCCTGTCATCACCGAGCTTTTCGATTATTCTGGCATAAATGCCGTGCACATTGCATGGGTCGTCCAGTTGATTCTCAAAGAGACAATGCTCGATTTCCACTTGGCCACGGCAATAAACAAAGTGAGTGGCATCCGCTGTGGCTGTTACCATACGGTCAGATCCTGGTCTAAGCATGACGTTGAACTTATACAAACGTATATTCGTACACCATTGCGCAATAAGTCCCATGCCCGGGGCATGATGGACGTTAACCGATTCCAAATTCATGTTTTCCCCGCCGTTGATGAAAAAAGCCGGATTCTCTCTTCTTCCGAAACGCATAACCAAGATATTGCCAACTTGCGGCGGTTTTATGTTATCTCCAGAATATGTAATTGTTCCTGGACTCGACTCTTCAATTCGCACCTTGCGATAGCTCCCCCAACTTAATCTGTCGCCGCTTTGATAGGCAGGTGCTTTCGTCTTCATGTCGAATTCGTTCAGTCCCCATACTTTTTCAGGCTTTCCGCCAAATTCAAACCAAACCGCGTTGTTCTCGACCCGATAGACACTCCCTTCCGGCAGCTGGATGTCGAACGAATCGGAATGGGTGCGTGAGACCGTTCCTTGGGTGAACATCGGCTCCTCCCAATCGATCACGAGGTTCTGAATGGTCACATGACGGCAGTTATCGATAACGAATGGGATCACCGGACCATGGAAAATAAACTCCGACCCTTGTCCGTCAATTGTAAACCCGCTTCGGTCAGTCAAATGGAATACAATTCGGCGCAGTCCTTCCTGATCGTGATTAGAGATGAAAAGCTGCCTCTCTACTGCTTTGTCAGGCCAAAAATGATAACTCCCCGTCGGAAAAACAAGCGTTGAGGCTCCCGATTCCTTACAGTACTCCAGTGCATTCCTGACAGCCCATGTATTATCGAAGCCTTGCTCCGGCTTTGCGCCAAACTTCTCTACATTTAAGATCATGTATTTTCCTCCTGCCTTCTCGCATTTATTTCCCATTCCGATACTCTTGCGGCGTTACATCGTTGTACTTTTTGAAAAATCTCATAAAGGCAAGCCCGGATAAATAACCCACCGCTTTCGCAATATCCTGAATTTTCATCCCTGTTTCCCTTAACATTTTTTTTGCTTGTTCGTTACGGACCGAAGCAATGTACTCGGATATGCTGATCCCCGTGACGCTTTTATACAAGCGGGACAAATAAGAGGCATTCAAATGGACCTGTTCCGCAAGGCACGTCAATGAAATATTGCAGGCTATATTCGCATGAACATATTCGCGCACCTTATCGACAATGATATGCGTACTCTTATCCATATCATTTCTTTGACAGACGAACATGCATATTGCCAATCGCCTGAAATATTCAATCAATTCCATCCATGAAATGATTTCACTTGAATCAAACAGCTTACCGACTGGCACCTGCTCGACCACTTTCCGCGTAAGACCATGCCTGTTCATATAAGACATGAAAATCGATGCAAGGGAATGATAGATTTCCATTTTCAGATAATCATTGCATTCGTCGCTCGCAAGAGTGCTCAGCACTTCCTCGAGTACGATTGTGAATTGCTCTTCTCCGCCATTTTCGAGATGGTAGCCCAGGAGTTGAAATTTCCTTTGTAAGGAGAAACCGATTACTTTACTAGGAATCGCCGTCAACATACTGGATGTTGTTAAACGGCTTCCTTCAACCAAGAGCACTTCGCTCTGCAAACCGATTTCTTGTGCCAAAAACGATAGCAACCGGTCGAACTTCTCGGAAATACCGCTCCACTCTCCCGGCTGCTCGCTTAATACAAAAGAGACGGGTAAACGGAGCAGATCCCGGGACGCGTTCTGGATGGTTTCAAGCGTTCCTTTGATGAAATAGAACGTACGCTGCCAAACTTCGTTTTCTGGAAGTGACGCTTCAAGTTTATTAGGTTGAATGAACCATATCATTTTGGAGGGTTCGTAGACAACCGAGAAAAATGTCGCGCCATCGCCAAAACATTCTTCCATGATGTTCTGTAAGGCGAAAATGAGCAACTCTTGCTCCAGCCTCATCGAGACATTACGCCAGCTGTCGACTCGTGCAATCAGCAGAAATACAGGAATGCCGCTTTTCAGAGGAATACCTATTTCTGTAAAATCATGCTCGATACGAAACGGATCTTTCGATTTTCCATGCAGCAATGCCAGTATATATTCCTTCTGCAGCGTCGGGATAGCCAGCTTCATATGTAGTTCCGCCTTCTCGACGAGCTTCTTTGATGTGAATTCTTCCTCTATGGTTTGAATAGCCCTCGAAATGACTTGTATAATTTTCGTCTGCTCTTCGGTTTTCAAAATATAGTCAAATGCACCGAGACTTAACGCGCTTTGGACATAATCAAAATCGTTGTAGCTGGTCAAAAAGATAACTTTGCAGTTCGGCCACTGCGCTTTGATTTCTTGGAGTAAAGCAATGCCCTCCATATGCGGCATCTTGATATCAGACAAGACGACGTCGATTTTATTCTTCATTAATATTTCGAGAGCTTCTATTCCCGAATACGCTTTATAAACTTCTATATCAAGCGATTCTTCCTCCAGAAGCGATTCCGTTAAACCGTCGACGATAATCGGAACGTCATCTACTACCAATAATCGATGCATGCTCAATCTCCCCTTGGTTCTTAGTTGGGGCCACTTTAAATAGAAGGCTTACCCGTAAACCTCCCAAACTGGACCTGCCAAGTGAAATTCCACTTTCTTGTCCAAACTTTAACTGTATACGTCTATGTACATTATGTAGACCCGATATATCTTCGTTATTACCCGGTGTGCTTATTACCCGTTCTTGCAGTTTTAAGATGTCAAGATCGGTCAAATTATCACCATTATCCTCAATATGTATAGCGATGCCCGTTTCGTCTTCGTTCACATGAATGCGTAGCTTACCGCCTGAGTGTTTATTGCCGAAAGCATATTTATAGGCATTTTCAATAACGGGCTGAACAATCAGCCGCGGTATGATCCATGCATGTTTAAAAGAAATTTGCTCAGGTATGCAAACGTCAACACGGTCCGCAAAACAAATTTTTTGAATATTGATATAAGTTTGGCTATGCGCAATCTCAGCTTGAAGAGGTATTTCGTCGGCACCATCCCTGGTCATAAATTGAAAGTATTGCCCAACAAATAGCGAGAACCGGTATGAGGTTTCCAGCTCTCCTGATAAAATCAGCTGATTCAATACGAACAAGCAGTTGTATAGAAAGTGCGGATTTATCTGCGACTGTAATCGCTTCAGCTCATGACGCTGACTGATAATTTTCTGGTGGTATACTTCCCGGATCAGATCATCCAATGTTCCTACCATATCATTGTAGCCCTGGTATAAATAAGCGAACTCATCGTTACGGCGGGGTACCTCGATCAGTCTCAGATGGCCGTTCTTCATACTTTTGAACGTGACAACCAGTTTCTTAAGCGGTTTATGAATGATACGATAGATCCAATAAGAAAAGATGACAATCAATGTTAACGACACCGCAAAAAGTATCCATAGCCTCGTTTCGTACTTTCTCAATTCACCCAGCAAGCTGCTTTCCGGTATGAAAGATACCATATACATCCCTAGTTGAAGAGACTTGCGATATACAACCATATACGGCTCTTTATGATAGGAAACATATTCGATGCCTGCATGATCTCCCCCTTTCTGCAGACGGCTCTTGAGCCACTCCGTCCGTTCCGGATCGTTTCCGGTCGAAATGGAGGAATCGGCAGAAAAGCGAACGAGCTCCGTGCTTATGCCTAGCGATCGATTGGTATCGGATAACAATTTCGTCATCTCAGGCAAAGAAAGCTCGACACTTTGTACGAACAACGGTCGATTATTTAAACCTCCGCCATAGCGAAATCGAATCCAAAGACGTCCTTCCCAGGAAACCAGCGATCCCTCATGCGAGTCCAAGGCCGCCATTGCCGTAAACTCCTGTACGTTGATTGAGGTTAGATACTGCGAGCTCAATATAGTCCGGTCGATGGATGGAATATAGGTCTTCACTTCCGAGATAAACGGACTCGATTGCTTCACAAGCTTGAGTCTACGTTGAATGGCTTGAATTTTCTCGACTTTATCGTAGTCATCCAACTCAGCTCCATTTGCTGCGAGTATCAGCAAATCTTTGTCCAATACAAACTCAGGCAGCAATCTTAGTATCCGCTCGCTTTCTATTTCCAACGAGTGCAGAACGTTCGTATTTCTGTCCATCATCGACTCCGAAATTTTATCCCTCAATTCCTCCTTCCCTTTATCGATGAAAGCAAGCATGATGACAAACAAGGGAGTCAAAATAATAATAAAGGCCAAAATAAGCCGCAAAAATATCGGTGAGGATCTGCGAAATCCTTGCAACGTTGACCACCTCACTTAGTCATCTATAGCCATGTTTCGTTATATCTTCTATTCTTTGACGCTGCCCATCACAATACCTTTAACGAAGAAACGTTGAAGGAAAGGATAGACGAGCAAAATAGGCAGTGCAGCAACATAGATTTGAGCAGCCGTACTTGTCCGATCGGACATAGTCGCCAGTAATTGGGCTTCCTGGGCTGATAAAAATCGCGGGTCTTTACTGATCACGATGGTTTGAAGAAATGTTTGCATCGGGTAATTCTCTGGATTGTTCATCAGAATCAAGCCGTCAAACCAACTATTCCAATGTCCCACCATACTGAACAGTGTAATCGTTGCCAGAGCCGGAAGCGAAAGTGGAACAAAAAATCTCCATAAAATCATAACATGCCCCGCTCCATCCATTCTGGCTGATTCCTCCAGCTCCTTCGGCAAACTTCGGAAGAAATTAAGAAGCAGAATCACGTTAAATACAGGTACTGCCGATGGAAGCACAAGCGCCCATATCGTATCCATAAGCCCTGTCGCCTTGATCGTCACGAACCACGGTATCAGTCCGCCGCTAAATAGTATCGTAATGACGAATATCCAAACATATACGGTCCGCATACGAAAATAGGTAGAATCCTTGGATAGCGGATAAGCAGCTGTTACAGTCAGCAGCAAGTTAATCCCTGTTCCAAGGACTACACGCTTGATGGACATCCAAAATGCAGTTAGATATTGAGCTTTATTAAATATATTCTGGTATGCTGCTGTTGTAAACTCGACCGGCCACAGCTTCACAATCCCAGCAGAGGCTGCAGCCCCAGAGCTAAGCGACACAGCTAAAAGATGAATGAGCGGCAGCACGCAAAGCAGAGAGAGTGCAGTTAGAAAAACATAATTGCAGCCAATAAATGCCTTTCTGCTGATAGATGCGCGAGTAACCATGTTTCTTCCCCCTTTCAGGTTAGAAAATACGATAGTTGGCAAAACGGTAAGCCAAATAATAAGACGTAGAAATCAAAAACAAGGAAACGGTGGACTTCAGCAATCCAACTGCCGTAGCAAGCCCGTATTGCGCTTGTAAAATTCCGAGACGATAGACAAGCGTGTCGATGATATCACCGCTTTCATAGACAGGCGGGCTGTATAAATTGAATATCTGGTCGAACCCTGCATTCAAAACATTACCGATACTGAGCGTTACCATCAAAATGGCTATAGGCATGATGCCCGGCACTGTTACGTACAAAGTCTGTTGAAGCCGATTGGCCCCATCGATTTCGGCCGCTTCATAAAGGCTGGGGTTAATCCCCGTTAGCGCTGCTAAATACACAATTGTGTTGAATCCGAATTCTTTCCAGACATCGGATGAAACCAGAACAAACCGAAACCAGCTGTTTTCGCCAAGAAAAAAAATTGGTTTGATGCCGAACATGCTTAGGATTTGATTGACGATCCCATGAGATGGAGATAATACATCGATTAATATGCCTCCCAAGATAACCCAGGATAGAAAGTGTGGCAAATAGACAAGTGTTTGAAATGTGCGCTTGAACGCAGTCTTCCTTACTTCATTCAGCAATAAAGCAATGATCATTGGCACAATCAGGCCCAAGGCAATTTTCATCGATGCGATAAGCAGTGTGTTAATAATGGCTCTCTCGGTATCGGGCAAATCGAATAAATAGTTGAAATTCCTCCAACCAATCCACGGTGATCCGAATATCCCTTTGGTGGGGATATATTTTTCAAATGCGATGATGATCCCAGCCATCGGCCAGTAGCTGTAAACGGCCAATATCGCTAAACTTGGCATCAGCATGAGATGCAAAGGCAGTCGTTCGTTTCGCATGAATCTCCGCACACTTCTCAACTCCCATCTGTAACTAGGCCACAGAAGATTGAAGTGTCCGGGAATGCGGATTCTACCCGCATCCCGAACACGTTCGTCCGTCGCTACTTTTTAGTTTTTGCATACCAATCATTAGCTTCTTTGGTCATTTGTTCGCCGCCAAGCTTCTTCCATTCCACTACGAATTTATCGAATTCATCTACCGATACGTTATTCATTATAATTTTGGTGAAAGCTTCCTTGGCTTTTTCTTCAAGTATCCCTTTCTTCTCGAGCATGGCCGGTG
The DNA here is from genome assembly GCF_031456485.1 of Bacillus sp. 3255. Lineage (NCBI taxonomy): Bacteria > Bacillati > Bacillota > Bacilli > Caryophanales > Bacillaceae > Bacillus > Bacillus sp. 3255. The sequence continues at coordinate 146,375 of NZ_JAVDUS010000014.1, read as the reverse complement.
TCAATGTGCCGTAGAACTCATCGATTTGGTAGCGCTTTTCCCGATCATACTGATCCATGATCGCAAACGATCCACCTGGCTTGGAAATCGCCCATTCGTTCCACATGGACAGGTCCCCTGCCAAATATTTCTCCACACGTCTGTAGCGGGAATTGATTTCAGGGTTTGATCCGAGCAGTGTAGGGTCTTTCGCCTCTATTGCTTTTGGAAGCAGTTTGCCTGCAGGCAGATTCTCATCCTGGGCGAAAAATACAGTCGGGTTAATTTTCCACAAGAGCGCACTTTTGTCCACACCTGATTTTCCGAACATGTAAACTTTATTCGCATCTGTCAAATTGGTTTGAACATCAATCCATTTATTGATCATTTTCATTACGGCTTCAGGATGCTTCGCTTTTTTAGATACGACGAAATAATTGCTTGTTCCAATATCTGTTGCGGTTTTCGCCGGTTTGCCGTCAATCGAAACGATAGGATATGCTTCCCAATCCTGAGCTAGCTTCCCGTTCTGCACTGCGGCCGATTGAAGCGGCCAAATGCTTTGCCAGAATGCGCCGTAAGCCATTCCAATCTTACCAGCCACAACCAGTTCATTTTCCTTATCCGCATCTTTCACAGCAAATTCCGGATCGATCATCCCGGCTTTATACATGTCCTGAAGTTGCTTTAGCGCCTGCTTCATTTCCGGCATAACCGTTCCATAGACCAGCTTTCCTGAAGCATCTTTGACCCATTTGCCCGGATAAGCGTGATATCCGTTGAAGAAGCCTTGCAGATCGTAAGCGCCTCCAGCGATATAATCGCTATTTAAAGCGAAGGCATATGTCTTGCCTGCTCCCCCTGGATCTTTCTTGGCAAACTCCTCGGCAATCATCATTACGTCCTGCATCGTTTGCGGCTTGGGCAAACCTAATTTCTCCAACCAGTCTTTACGGATCCATAAATAACTGGAAGAGTTATAAGGATTGTCTGTAGCCGGGAAAGCCATTAAGCGGTTATTGAAGGTAGCTGTACTGAGCTGCCGTCCCCCGTCAAGATGAAACCATTCCTTTGTTTTCTGACTTGCATATTTATCAAAGATGTCAGTTACGTCCGCAATCATATCGGCTTCCTGCAACTGCTGCAATTCATTCGCGGATACCCGAAAGAAGTCTGGTATGTCATTCGAGGCAATGCTGATTTTCAGCTTTTCTGTATATTTGTCGGATACCCAGCTATTTTTGATTTTGATGCCAAGCTCCTTCTCATAAGCGTCATATACCGCATTTTTATCAATGGTTTCACCTTCGTCAAACTTAATGTTGCTGACTGCACGTATTGTTGTTACTTCAATTGGCGGATCATATTTAGACATCGGATCGGTTAAAGACATATTCACCTTTTCACTCGGCTCAGTCTGATTTCCATTTTGCGGTTGATTTGACGAATTGCTGGTGCATGCTGTCGTCATACCTAAAGCAGAGACTAACGAAAGTGTTAATCCTATTTTAAACAATTGCTTCTTCATTGGATCTACTCCCCCATTGTCATATTTTGTTCCGATAAGAAATCGCTTTCTTCATATTTAATTATAGAGGGGGGCTGAATGACCTCTCAATATACGCATTTTTACATTACTATATTCACATTTACCATTTCATCATTGTCATACCGCCTTTTCACACTAGCTTACTTTAGTGATATCCATATTTCCCAACCAATCATCAATGAGTGTAGAAAAGATCAACTTTTGGATAAAAAATATCATTTGTATGCGCTTTTATCAGATGTAAACTAAATGATGATGTATTGTGTATTCCTAGACTTCAGTAGAAACAAGTTCAATCAAAGCGGACAAACTTTTCCTATTCTTTACAAACGAGAGGAAGAATCAGATCATGAAGCACAAAATGATGATAACAACTCTAGCCTGTAGTCTTTGTTTAGCACTTGCAGCAACGCCTTCCTATGCGGAGAATACTGCTCAATTCGAGCTGGTTGCCTCCAGCGCCGAGTCTGTTAACGGCGAATTCACCGTAACATTAAAGGGTCAAAATATCAAAGATTTATACGCATATGAAGTCAAACTGGACATCGATGCGAACAAAGTGGAAATCATCAAGGCCGATACAGAGATAACGGGTTTCTCGGTTTCTCCCATGGTGAAGAACAATGAAGTTACCTACGCGCATACAAAAATCGGCCAAGTTGACGGTGAAAAGGGAAATCTGGATATTGGCACCATTACCTTCAAAGCAAAAAAAGCGGGTACGACGAACATCAAATGGAACTCCGTTAAAATCGTTGATCACCATTTATCAAGCCAAACGTTTACACCGAATGAGTCGATTCGTTTCACCAAAATTTTCAGTGATCTTGCTGACCATTGGGCCAAAGCCGATATTATGCTGATGGTTGACAAAAAAGTTGTTGAAGGTATGGATGACGATCATTTTGCCCCGGATACGAATGTAACGAGAGCCCAGTTTGCAACCTTGCTTACCAAAGCATTAAACCTTCAGGCTGTTTCAGGGCAAAACCCGTTTGAAGATGTAACTTCAGGGTCTTGGTATGAGGAGACGGTTAAGAAAGCTTATGCAGCCGGCTTAATTAACGGTATTGCGGACAACAAGTTCGCGCCTGAGCAAAACATTACACGTGAAGAAATGACCGCTATGCTCCTTCGTGCAAAAGGATACGCTACAGGGACGAAAGTAGAGGATATGCCTGTTACAGGTTCAATTCATTTCAGCGATGAGACAGCGGTGAGTGAGTGGGCGAAGAAGACTGTAGCACTTGCAGTTGATTCGGGACTCATGAATGGTAGAACAGAGCAAGAGTTTGCACCGCAGGAGCAAGCCAGCAGAGCTGAAGCGGTAGTCGTGCTTAAAAGATTGACAGGCGGATTGAAATAAATTAAAAAAAACAGAAATCCAGAACACATTCACGTTGTTCTGGACTTCTGTTTTTTTTATAAAAGCTGTTTAATTGAAAATCAATTGTGCAACGGCTGACAGATCGAGGATGTTAATCTCTCCGTCATTGTTCATATCCGCTTTCTTATAGATTTCATTCCAGTTCAAATCAGCTGATGTTTTGCCATAGTAAGAAGCAACCATAGCCAAATCCCCGATAGAGAATTTATTGTCACCGTTCAGATCTCCTTGAGTCCCAGCCGCAATCTGTACGTGGTAGGCAGTACCTTCCACTGTTGTTTCCACGCCATCGCCGCTCGCGTAAGCAGCGTTTGTCAGAGCAATTGTGCTGGAACCGGCCGAAGATGCCTTGACTTTCAAAGTTAGCTTGAACAGCTCGCCCACAGCACTAGGATGCGTGCCTACATTTGCCGTTATCATTCTTATTTTCCCGTTCGTTTCAGTTGAAACAGCAACAATTTCCCAACCGTCTACTAACGAATTTGCAGCAATGTACTCCAACTGCTGAGGATCGTAAGTAATCGTCACATCTTGAGCATAAACATTCTTGCTTACCGTGTTTAATGTGTAAGTAACATCAAAGGTCTGTCCGCTGGAGACGCTGGCCGGACCTTTTAATGTGGCTGTTGGGGTAGGCGGAGTGGTATCAAGCTGCTTAAGCACCTTGAGCGTAAACGTCTTCGTGTCGATAACCGCTCCTTTACTGATCGTAGCTGTCAAAGTAACGGTCGCATCGCCGGAAGTGTAGGGAGGACGCGTGACAGTACCGTCCGTCGAGACGAGAAGCGGCGCGCTGCTGCTCCATGTGATCGTGGAGCCGTTGGTACCGGAAGCGTTCAGAATAATGCTCTGCGTCACTTGCGATGCGCTGTCACCATTCGCGTATCCAATGTCGAGTGCTGCTTTATCCAGTGCGACGGACTTCAAGTCAGCATCGGCATCAGGAATGACAACTGTTCCTTCGGGATATGCTTCATATAGTACAATCGAATTTGCAGGTATGGTTATGGCGTATGGGACCCCAGCTGTCAGGTGCAGATCCGTTTCATTTTTGAGCTTGTTCACAAGCTTGTATCCTGTCTTGGCACCGGGAGGCAATACAAATGCCTCATTCACGTCAATGTTCATAGTTTGGCTTGTATTTCCGGAATTTCTTAACATTAAAACCGCTTTTGCCGTTGAATAAGAGGCTATGCCGTACGGCTCGCCTTTACCCGGGTCTCCGCCAATGAAATGTGAGTCTAGCAGCACGTCATGATTTAACTGTGCCCAAGCTGAGGCTTCGGCAAGAGTGTCCCACATTTTATCCGTTGTGTAATCAGAAGTGGGGCGAATGTATAATTCCTGAAGGTTATAGCCTGATGCAAAGTAGGACCAGACCTCATCAGCAAAATCCTTGAGATTTGCCGGGTCTGTCATGTCTAATAAGGGACCGCTTTCAGTACCGCCTACATGGCTATTCCATGCGCCCTGGCCGAATCTTGAATGAACAATACCGTGTACCATTAAGGAGTTTAACGGATAGAACGGATTCTTCTGCAGCAGATCCCGGCTCACTTTGTCGCGATAGTTCACCCACTGCTGCCTAATGGTCCCAGTCCCTGCCTTACCCATATCTCCACCACCGCGCCAGATGGAATCTACATAGAATGTAAAGTACGGGGAAGCCCATGTTCCAACGGTCGCATTGATAAATACGGATGGGTCGTTGCTCCTCATATCTTGTGTAAGCCTCAGGAGCGCGTGGAAGTCTTCAATACCTTCCGTCCTGTCAAACTTGAAATGATTCGCACCTTCCACAAGCTGTTTCTTGGTAACTGCATGTTTAAATGCTTTATAGTAATTAGGACCGCTCATTTTGAATATTTCTTCCCCTGTGCTGCTCATCTTGGTTTCAGTTGGAGGATTCATCTTCTTTCCGACAGCGATCCTTTTCGTCAATTTATCGTAATATCCGCCTGTGGGACTCAACCAGAAGCCAAGACTTGCTCCGAAGCTCTCGGCTGCGCTCTTCATCTTTGATGCCCCGTTCGGGTAGGTTTTTGGGTTAAAATCCCAAATCGTTGATGCCGTACTGCTGTAATCGTCGTATCCATCGTCGAACAGGAAATTTTTCAAAGCTGCGCCTCGCTGCTGAACAAATTTCTGCCCCCAGGTGTTAATGACATCTAATGAATCTGCTTCCGTCATGTAGGTATCTGTAATCCAGCTTAAATCGTACCAAGAATTATAATGGAGGAAGCTGTAGTGCTCATGAGCCCTTTCCCTTTCTAGATAGTACTGAAAGGCTCTTTGCTTCTGATTTCCTGGATATATGCCGATGACCGAGCTTTGTGCAAAAGATTGCCCCTGCAGAGTTGCCTCGCCTCTTTCCACATAAGCCGATGCCTTATTTCCAGAAATGCTGACCTTGGCCACAGGTGTTTGTTGGGCAAAGAAAACTTTGCCGGCAAAGAACGGTGAACCGTCCACCACACCGGCCTTCTCCACTCCGGCAGCTGTGATGTCTATAAGCTTAACCTTGGTCACATTCCAGCTTCCCGTAACAGCCGAGTAAGATACATCCTGTATGATGTAATTGGAGCCGTCACGCAGTGTTGCGGACCAATTCACCGTCAATGTATTTCCTCCGCTTACATAGGTGAATGGCACGCTTATTTTCCAGCCATCATAACGATCGGATACTTTAACGCTAGAAGCATTTCGGGTGATTTTTGTAAGAGTTGGCGTTCCTGCCGTCATATCGGTGTCAACCAAGCTAGTTCCACCTGATAATTCAATATTGAATAGTTTCCCGACGGTTATAGGGTTTACGTTTCCTGTCATATTGTCCTTGAATTCAGTTAGCGTCAGGTTGTTCCCTAATAACTGAAACTTGGCTGATAGGATCGCATTGTTTAATACGTACACGCCCGAGCTTGGATTGGTACCTTGCGCTTCTCCCGGCTGTGGCCCCATAAATCTGAAACCGCTTTCAACTGGAACTAGTGTCGTACTGCTGAAAAGTGTACTCCATCCGCTTGTTCCTAAATTATTTTTGGCTCTTACCCTGTAATTGTGTGTTGTTCCCGCAGCAAGGCCGGTGTGACCGTAAGGCATCGTTACGTCGGTTATGACAGTGCCGTCAACCTCGATATCATAGCCTGACGCGCCTTCAGGCAAATTCCAGCTTGCATTGATGCGAGATGTCCCCATAGGGTAAGCATAGCCAGTCGGTGCTATCGGAGGCGCGGTTGGAGGAGGCTCTGCACCCATGACTTCAACTTCTACATAGTGGTTATTCGTGTTTGATGTGCTGCCGTTAGAGTAAATCCTGACATACCTTGCGTTCGTATTGTTGAAACTAATACTCTTCCCAGCGCTTGTTTCGGTATATTCCGTATCTGAGCCTGCACCAAATCCAGCGCTATTATTGGTATCGTTGTTAAAGACCGTCGTGACTTCACTTGAGAAATCGGATTTGTTTGAAAGTCTGACGATCACATCATGATATTTTCTTCCATCATACCAGTAATGCCAGATATTTACGCTTGAAAGATCATAACTCTTACCTAGATCGATTTGTATCCATTGAAGGCCGCTTCCATTGGGATAATCCTGTGAGTAGGCATTGGTATTATTTTTTACACCGTCATTAATGACACTCATATTGGAAAATGAGAGACTGCCAGTGACCGGCTTGCCAAACGATACATTTTTTATTGTCCCAGGTGTACTATTTAAGGCAATATTTGTTACTGTGCTTGCACTGGTACTATTAACACTTAGAAACGATGTCAAAAGCATAAGCAGTGTCAATAATAATGCCAAATGTTTTTTCCCGCCTGCTCTTCTTGAAGTATGCATTTCTTGACCTCCTTGTGTTTTTATTACTGGCACCGGTAGGATACCGGCGCCAGATTCAGTAAATTACTCTATTACTCTATAATCTTCCGTGCAATGAAGGCTAGATCTGTAATATCGATTTTGCCATCATGGTTCGAATCTAAATGTTTAATGCTCTCCCAATCCGGACTTCCCGACGTTTTGCCGTAATTCGCTGCAACGATGCCAAGATCACCAATGCTTACTCGATTGTCATGGTTGATGTCGCCTGGAATTCCCGGAGGCGATGTCGTAATGCTCACGCCCACCGCAGAAGCTTGCGCCTTCGTTTCCGCTCCCTGCGCATCGCCAAGCATTGCGTCGGTTACAGCAATCGTTCCCGTCGTCGGCTGTGTCACAGCTTTGGCTTTGAACTTCAGTTCCAGGATCCCGGCATCTCCTGTCACAGCCTTATCGGCCCCTTCGCTTGCGAGAATAAAGCGAAGTTTACCCAGCGTATCCTTCTTTGTATCTACAAGTTGAATTCCATCTTTCACGGCACGGGCCGAGACGAAGTCAAAAACGTTCGAATCGTAGTCCATCTTCATGTCTTCTGCATATACGCTTTGCGTGACGCTGCCCAGTCCCAACTGTACAGTAAATTCCTGGCCCGTCTGAACAGTGCCGGCTGCAGATAGCGTCGTCAAAGCGTTCTGCGTGTCGTTGCCTTTTTGTACGGTAATTTTGCTTACCGCTGTAAAATTGCCACCCACCGTGGTGACCGTAATGTCCGCCACTCCTTCTTTCAATGCGGTTACAACAGTTTTACCGTCCTTGACCTCCACTTTGGCGACGGTATCATTGCTGCTCGACCAAGTTACATTCTTATTCGTTGCGTTCTCAGGAAGCACAGTTGCAACCAACTCTGCTGTCCGCCCTTCTTTCAGCGAGACTTGCGGTGTATTAAGCTGCACGCCGGTTACGGGCACCTCGATTATGCGATAGACATTCATTTCAGCTGCAGATGCCCATCCGCCTTGCCCTGCGGTTGCTTCCAGTTTAATAAATGACGCTCTCGTCGCCGGGAACTCCGCTGTTTTCGCCACGGCGTCTTTCGCCCATGTTCCACTTACGACTTTAGTGTACTGGATGCCATCCGTGCTCGTATAGACATTGTAAGCCGTAATCATGCCGTTACTTCCCCCGCCTTGTCTAGGGTGAACCTTGATTTTATTTACCTTGTGAGCACCGCCAAGATTGAGTGTGATCGATTGCGGCAGCGGATTAGACAAATCCCACTTCGTATGCCAAATGGTAGCTGGATCTCCATCAAGTACCATGGATGCTCCGTTATCTTCGGATTCAAGCTCTTCGCTCGTTGCCGCTGCGGTCATTTGGGATTGCGGAATGAATGGGGTTTGCGGTTTGCCGATTTCTTTGCCTTCTAATTTAAGCATAACTACTCCATGTGACGGCACATTCGCTGTATAGCTGCCGTTGAATTGCCCCTTATCTGCATGTTCCCACAAATCCCGAACCGTTGTGGAAGCATCCAATCCAACTTGTGCAAAATCCACGGTTATATTCGCAGCAGAATCAGTGCGGTTAAGGAGGGCAATTGCAAGTGTTCCCTCCTTCGACAATTCTTTCGCCCAAACTTGAAGTCCTCCCGTTTCGCTTACTAGAATGCCTTGAATGCCGGCAGGATCTTGATCCACGGCTATCACTTCGGCATTCTGAATGATATCGGCAAATTTACTGCTGTAGGAGTCCGGGTCGTCTAAAGCGGTTACATCCAAACCAAGCATAAGCGGAGACGCCAGTACCGCCCACATACTGAAATTGGCCTTGGATTCCTCGTAAGATAAGCTTTTTTGGCCGGGGTATTTGTCGGCTATTACACCAACCTCCAAGCTGTCCGGGTCATTAAAATGCCCGGGACCCGCTACATCCGCATGCGGAGAGGTCTGATCGATCTCATAGAGCACACCGTTCCAATAATCTCCCTGATTATCGATATCGTAACCAACCCTCCATGTATGCCCGATGCTTGGTGCCCATTTCCACGGCTGCTGCTTACCCCACTCGCAGATATTTAACAAGATATCACGTTTCGGATTCGCCTGATTTAAAGCGTCCTTGAATTGTTGATATTGGGTCTTGAAGTCGAGACCCATCGCATCCGCACCGCATGCATCTACTTTGACATAATCGTATCCCCATTCTGCAAACTGGTCGACATCCTGCTGATAATGTCCGTAACTGCCCGTCTTTCCTCCGCAGCCAATTTTCCCAATATCGGTGTAAATGCCAATCTTCAATCCTTTGCTATGCACATAATCCGCAAGCGCTTTCATTCCGCTCGGGAATCTTGTTAAGTCGGCGTTTAATTTACCAGTAGCATCTCTGGTGCCTTGCCAACCGTCATCAATGTTGACATAGTTGTATCCTAAGTCACGCAAACCGGTGGACACCATACTGTCCGCCACATTACGGATCAGTTCCTCATTCACGTTAAAACGAACGGCATTCCAAGTGCTGTAACCCATCGGCGGTGTTGCTGCCAATACAGGTGTATCCTGCAATGATGTTTCAGGCTGAACGGCGGCCGATGTGGCCTGTACAGAGGACACGGCGCCCATTAACGAAATGGAGACAAGAGAGCAGGCAAAAACTGCTTTTTTCATAAACGGACTCAATTTCATACCTCCATTCATTTAATTACTGGCACCGGTAGGATACCGGCGCCAGATTCAGTCATTTACTCTATAATCTTCCTCGCAATGAAAGCCAGATCCGTAATATCGATTTTGCCATCATGGTTCGAATCTAAATATTTAATGCTCTCCCAATCCGGACTTCCCGACGTTTTGCCGTAATTCGCTGCCACCATTCCCAGATCGCCGATCGATACTTTACCGTCATGGTTCATATCTCCCGGAATGCCAACTGGAATAGGCGTTATTTGTACGCTGATAGAGGAATTTGCAGCCTTGGACTCGTTGCCTTGCCCATCCCCGAGTATCGTATCCGTCACAGAGATTGTGGTCGAATGAACCTGGGAAACCGGCTTCGATTTAAAAGTAACCTTCAAAAGCTGCACATTGCCGGTAACGGCATGCCCTGCCCCTGCGCTGGCGACAATCAAGCGAAGCTTGCCTGCTCCGTCATTCGCTTCCCGTACAATGCTCGTGTTCGAAAGAAGCGGCTCTGCCGAAGTGAATTCCATGACAGTTGGATCGTAGGTCAGTGAAATGTCCTCCGCGTATACTTGCTGCGTAACACCACTCAAGCCATAAGTAACCACGAACGGCTGACCGCTTTGAACACTGCTGCTTCCGGTCAATACTGTAGACGCAGCCACGGGATCGGCCATTTTGACAACGATCGTTGCTGTCGTCCGCTTGCCTCCGTACGTTGCCGTGATGACGGTTTCGCCATGCGAAACACCGGTTATCGTTCCATTTGCGATCGTTGCCAATGATGAATTTGCGATCTCAAACGCGGATTGAGCCGTCACGTCTTGCTGGCTGCCATCCAAATACCGAGCCGTAACTTTCACTGCTGCGGTTTGGCCTTCCTTCACTTCATAGCTTGCTTCATCGAACGCAACCGCTTGCGGCGAAGCGGAGTCAGCTTGCTTATACACGTTCAACTCGGCAGCCGAAGCGAAGCCGCCAACCCCTCCTGTTGCTTCAAGCTTTACATAACCGGCACGAACGGGAGCAAAAACCACTTCTTTGACTGATGTGTTCTTCAGCCATGTGCCGGTCGCAACTTTCGTAAACTGTACGCCATCTTGACTTACATAAACGTTATAGGCTGTGATCGTGCCGTTGCCGCCATCCGGACGCGGCATATACTCCAGCTTGCTGACGTTGTACGTACTGCCCAAATTCAGAGTAATCGATTGCGGCAGCGGATCGACGCCGAACCATTTGATGTGCCACCATGTGTTCGGGTTGCTGTCAAGCGTATTGCTCGGATCGTCTCCCGGCTGGTAGCTTGTTGCCGTGGCCGTCATTTGGCTTTGCGGGATTTTGACCAAGCCGGTTTGCCCCGATACGGTGACATTCAATGACGCTTTATAGCCACCATCCGCTGTAGTGACGGTAATCGTTGCCGAGCCTGCTCCTTTCGGAGTGACAACGCCATTCTCGTCGACCATCGCGATACCAGGATCACTGCTGCTCCAAGCAACCGATGTGTTCGCTGCATTCAGAGGCGCTACTGCAGCTTCAAGAGCGACTGGGGCATCAAGCACATTCATGTTCAGCTCTGTCCGATTCAGCGATACGCCGGTTACAGGAGCTGTGCCGATGATCGGCAAGCCAATCAGCTTCACATCTGCAATGCTGGCTTTCGTTGCTGCGTCAGGCAGACCTGTAATCGTAATTCGCACGTAGCGGCCTTGGCTGCCGAATGTATCCTTCAGCACAGCGCCGGCTTCCGTATTGTTCATGCGGTTCAATACTTGAATCCAGTTGCTGCTGCCCGCCTCCCGGACTTCGAGCTTATATTTATACACTTTGTCGCTTTGCCCAAACGAGATCTCAATGCCCTTAATCGCGTACATTTTACCCAGATCGGCCGACCATACATGGCCTGGGTTCGTATCGGCGGCCGACCACATTGTAGCCGGATCGCCGTCGTTGGCGTAGCTTGCCGGGAAGGCGGCATCTTCACTGTCTGCAGCTGCCGGCTTACCTCGTACAATATCGCCTAACGCAGGCGGAGCCTTAGGCGTCTCATAAACGTCGATCTCGGATGCGGAGGCGAAGCCGCCTACTGCAGCCGTCGCTTCCAGCTTGACATACCTAGCATCGACTGCCGTGAATTGGATATATTTCTTCACATTGTCCCGCACCCAATTCCCCGTGCTGATTTGCGTATAGTTCGTTCCGTCCGTGCTCACGTAGAGATTGTAGGACGTAATCGTTCCGTTGCCGGCATTAAGCCTTGGCGCATAGCGGAATTGGCTGATGCTGCGGACTTTGCCTAAATCCACGATAATTGATTGCGGCAGTTTATCGGAACCGTCCCATTTCGTGTGCCAAAGGGTGTTGGCATCGCCGTCGATCGCATTCGAGGGCTTGTCGCTAGGCTGGAAGCTTGCAGCCGTTGCGGTCAATTCACTTTTCGGAATCGGCAGCGGGATGATAACAGAACCATCTCTGTACACATTCAATTCAGCTGCAGCCGCAAAACCATTAACGCCAGCTGTCGCTTCCAATCTCACATACTGCGCTTCGGCGGTATCGAATGTCACCGTTTTTTCCAACTTATCCGCATTCCATGTTCCGGTGGCTACCTTCGTAAAATGCGTGCCGTCTGTACTGACATAGACGTTGTAAGCGGTAATATTACCGTCGGTCCCCATGTATTGTCTTGGCAAATATTTCAGTTTATTCACTGAAAACTTCGAACCGAGATTCAATGTGATCGATTGAGGCAGCGGTGTGCTGCCATCCAGCTTCGTGCTCCAGATCGTATCCATGCTGCCATCCAGCGCATTCGCGACTGGCGCAGTCGTATCGGCGCTGGTAGCCGATGCTACCATGTCTGCCTGCGGAATTTTCGTTGGATCGTTATCCAGTTCTGGCAGCGAAATGACAGTTGCATCCATAAGCGGAGTCGTATCCGCTGCAAAGCCTGCCACTTTCAGTTCAAATCCTTGATTGGTCGGCAGATCCGGTGTTTTCACATAGACAATGCCGCCTTTGTCCGCGCTATCAAAGTACCAACCGCTTGCGGCATTCGTCCATTCCGCCTTGCTTGCCAATTCGGTATATGCAGAGCCTCCGACTTCAACGCTCGCTGGTTTCGTATGCATATGAATCTGGAATTGGTTCGTCCGCGATGCCAGCTTTCCGTTATAATCACCGATGCTCGCCCCGACTTGAACTTTCAAATCACCTGTTCCGGTTTCCGGCGCGATCGAAGTAATGATCGTCTTCGCGAATTTGCCGCTGCGGTGCTCCCTCGATACACCGTCATCCTCATACATCGTGAAACTGGACGTTTTGTACGGATAGATGTCATAAGTAATCGGATTTGGCGGCACTTGGCCGTCATACAAAGTTTCCGGATACATCGGGATGATCGCACCCGCTTTGACGAGAAGCGGCAAACGGTTCAATGGCGTGCTGTATTCGTCAAGCATTTTGGATCCGTAATGTTCCTTACCTGTCCAGTAGTCAATCCATTTGCCCTTCGGCAAATAAATTCCGTTCCGGACCGTGGCATCTTTGTACACCGGTGCAACGAGGAACGACCCGCCGGACATGAATTGGTATTGTGTCAGCGTGCTCTTCGTATTCGGATCGTTCGGGAATTCGTAAACCATCGCTCTCGCAAACGGCGCTCCCGATTCGTAGGCTTCGTTCAAATAGGTATAGAAGTAAGGCGTCAAGCGCTGTCTGAGTTTCAAAATATCTCGATTATAGCTTGTGTATGGCTCTCCATAGTGCCATGGCTGCTTATCGACGGACGCCCAGCCCGACATGCTCATCAGAATCGGCGTGAAGGCTTTCCATTGCAAATCACGCACATAAGTCTGAGGGCTGCCGCCGAAAATCCCGTCCACATCACCGGTCGCATAGGTCATGCCTGACAATCCGGCGCCGATCATGGATGGAATGTGGTAACGGATATATTCCCAGCTGCCGGTTTGATCTCCGGACCAGACGGCTGAATACCGCTGTGTGCCGGCCCAACCGCCAACAGACCAAACAAAGCCACGGTCGTTCGAGTGGGTTTCAACCCCTTGATGAGCCTGTCTCGTCCCGTCCAGCGCAAAGTCATATCCAGGACCGACCCAGGCTACATCCAGCTTGTTTAGCCGAGTGCCGGCGACGCCAACCTCCGTTGCGATATTGGCAAGACCGTTCTGTGTCCACAAGCCGGTGTAAAAGCCCAAATCATGAAGCTGCTTAACGGTGCTTGGCAGCTGCACGTAACCACAGCCGTAACCGTCGTTCGGCAGCAACCAGCCGCCCGGCATGTCGTTGGCTCGGAAGTCTTGCGCAACCTTCACGACATCCGGCGTCGTCAGCTTACCCGGTTTATTCGCTCCGGTGTTGCTCGTGTTGTAGCAATCCGAGTCTCCCATGCTCATGCCCCAACGCGGAATGAGCGAAGGCTTACCGGTCAAGTCGGTATAGCCATTTAAAATATCCTTGAATGTCTCGCCGTAAAAATAATACGCGTCAAAGCGATTCTCCTCGTGCGTTAACTGGGCTGGACTCCCGAAATTGTAAGTTCCATCCTGGAACGTGTTCCGCAGTACGCCGTAGCCAGCTGTACTTAAATAAAACGGTGACGGATTGGACACAGTTCCGCTGCCCCAGTCGCCGTAGTTTTCGGCAATTGTAATCTTTTTATCTCGATGGGAGAAAAATCCGTTCTGCATCCCTCCGCCGTAGTAATACTCGTCGGCTCCTCTAACGAGCGTCTGGGTCGTCGACGACCCGCTATAATTCAGCGGTGACTGCTCTTCCCATACGACAGTCTGATTATCGCTCTTGTACATAGCGAATTTGAGAGGACTTTTGTAGGCACGCAGCACAAACTTGCCCGTTGCCATTTTGTAATAAGCGCCCTCGTCGGACCAATTGACCGAGACCGGACCGAAATCCTCTTTCATCACGATCGGCTCTTTGGGCTCGGACGAGCTTCTGCCTGACAGCGTTTGGTAATTTCCGCCTACACCGAGCCATATGCGCACGATGTCGCCACGATTAAAAATGACCTTCACCTGATCGGAACCTGACGTAATCGTGAAAGTTTTATCGTCTGTTTTCTCAAAGCCCGTTATGTCTCCTACCGCAGCCGCATGTGTCGTTGTCCCGCTGATGAACATAATCACGAATACGAACATTAGGCAAAAAGTAAAACCCAAAGCGTTTTTAAGCGTTTTCAATTCAGACACTCTCCTCATTCATCCTGAACCTCATTTGGCCAAACTGCCGAGGCGTTCCCCGTGTCTTGCCATAATCCCCCCTTTCAAGCCGCTCAGGCTTAGCCTTTTAATGCACCGGCCGTTATGCCTCCGGTAATTTGCTTTTGAAACATGGCATAAAACACAATCGTGGGCCCCATCGATAGGATTAGAGCGGCAAATAGCGGTCCCCACTCCGTCCTATATTGCATTTCGCCCTGCATGACCGCAATCGCGACCGGTATCGTATATTTCGTAGGATCATTCATCAGGACGAGCGCGAACACATACTCATTCCAAATATTCAGCACGGTAATAATCGCTACAGACATCAAGCCGGGCTTGGCCAGCGGCAGCATAATCCGAAAAAAGACGCCATAATGCGAGGCGCCATCCATGGCAGCAGCTTCTTCCAGCTCACTGGGCAGCGATTTGAAAAAACTGACTAAGACGAAAACAGCGAACGGCACGGCGGTTACCGTATAAACGAAGATTAAGCCCAATAAATGGTTCGTTAAATGAAGATCGTTCAACAAAAAGAATAGAGGAATGATGCCTAGAAAGGTTGGAATCATCATGTAGGAAAGATAGGAATAGTAAAGCAAGCCGTTCCCTCTGAAAGTAAACCGAGCGATCACATAAGCTGTCGTTGCCGATAAAAGCACGCCCGCAGCGGTGCTCACAATGGTCACAACCAATGAATTCATAAAATTGTGGGCGAAGTTATATTTTTCCCATACAAAGGTGAAATTGCTCCAAAGCAGCGGAAGCTCCGGCAATGCCCAAGGCTTGCCCAGGAAAAACTGCTTGTTGTCTTTCAAAGCGCTTAAGACCGTCCAGAGCAGCGGATAAAGGACGCAAATCGACCAAACGAACAGGCAGATTTTGAAAAAGACACGACTGACTGGATTGAGTATTCTTTGACTCATATGCATGGCCCCTCTACGTTATTTCAATGGTTTCTCTCCTCATCAGCCGCTGAAGGGCTGCTGTCGTTATGAAAGAAAGAACCAGGATAAGCACACCAATCGCGGACCCATAGCTGAATTTGCCGAATTTAAAAGCATTCAGATACAGATACGAACCCATGACCTGTGTGGCATTGTCGACGCCGCCTTCAAAGGTCATGATCGTTACGATGACGAATGATCCGTTCAGCGTCGTCATGACAATCCAAAGCACGGACGTCTTGACCTGCTCCCACGACAACGGCAGTGTAATCAGCCAAAATTGGCTCCACTGTGAAGCGCCGTCGATGTCGGCGGACTCAAATAAGGACGATGGAATACTGAGAATGCCGGCAACCAGCAAAATGATTGTAAAACCGATACCGGCCCAAATCGATGGCGGCAGCAACGCAAAGATCGACCATTTATCGCCTAACCAGGCGAAATCGAAAGGCTTATTTGTAAATAAGGAGAGAAAAGAGTTCAGGAAGCCGAGGTTCGGATTATATACGTAGCGCCAAAGAACGCCTACGACAACAACTGAAAGCACATTCGGAATAAAAAATACGATCCGATAAAAGCCCGAACCTTTGATGTTGAACCGGGTTAGCGCTACGGCGAAAAACATGGACATAATCATAAACCCGACCACTTTCCCGATGACAAGGATATAGTCGTTGCGTATAGCCTTTGCGATCACAGCGTCATGCAGCATCTCTTTGAAGTTGCCGAGTCCGATAAAATTATAGGTTTCGGAACCGCCGGACCAATCAAACAAGCTCAGATAAATGCCTTTCAACATCGGATAGACGGTAAAGACGATATATAGGAGCAAAGTTGGAAGAGTAAAGGAGAGAATGAACATATTCCGCTTCATCTTCGCAGTGCCGTTTCTAACAGTCTTGCGCTCTTGCATACTTGCCTCCAATCTAAATATCCGAATGATACAAAGGGAATCCGAAGTACTCCCTTCGTATCATCAGATCCTTATGAGAGTCTTATTTCTTTTCTTTGGCGCGGATTTTCTCCGTCGCTTCTTCCATGCGGTCCGCCCACTGCTGCGGCGTAATTTCGCCTTTGGTCAGCGCTACAGTTGCATTGTTTCTAGCTGTTACAAGTTCCTCCGGAATGACGATCTCAGGCGCTACGACGGTATTCGGGGAATTGTAGAATTTGGCCGCCTCTTTCGTAAGCGCAGGCGCATTCGTGCCTTCAAGATCCGCTTTAATGTTAGAAGGGGCTTTGGAAAGCTCCGCCCATGCTTTACTTTGCTTCTCCGTAAAAATAAATTGCATGAAGGCTTTGGCCGCTTCCGGATTTTTCGCTTTTTTCGCAATAGCGACTGTTGCTGTGTATGGATTCGCGACGAATTTACCGCCCTTTTCTTGGCCGATAGACGGCAAGAAGCCGAATTCAAAGCCTGCCGGAACGTCCTTCGCCATCTCACTTTCAACCCAAATGCCAGTCGGAATGAACGCCGCTTTGTGCTGCAGCCATTGGGATTGGGAATCCGTATGATTCAGTGCTGGTGATCCTTTGTCGATGAAGCCCTTATCTCGCATTTCCACTATTTTGGCAAGCGATTTCATGACCGGCTCACTTTTCCAAATCCCTTTTTCAAGCGAATTGATTCGCTTAAAGATCGAGGTGTCATAGTTGTTCATCGCGATGATAGTAGGATCCAACAAACCGCCGTTAATGTAGTAAGGATATACACCTGTATGGATGTAAGGAATCATGTTGCCCTCAGCTTTAATTTTGTCGCCTATAGCAAGGAAGCTTTCGAAATCCGCAGGAGCTTGCCAGCCTTTACTTTTAAACAACGCCTTATCGTAGAACGTCCCCCATGATCCGAACACCAGAGGAATGGCATAGGATTTGCCCGGTTTGTATTCTTCAGGCTGGGCGATCAAGAGATCCGTAATTTTTTTGCCGTCAACGTTCTTCGCATCCTTCAGCCAGTCTGTTATGTCCATGAGCTGATCGTCCGACACCATTTGTCTTGTATTGGATCCAGCACCGTCAATGTACACGAAATCGGGCGGATTCCCTTGAAGCCAGCGAGGTTTCATTTGGTCGTTGATTTTAGCTCCTGCCGACTCTTTGATCTTGAGATCCGGATTCTGCTTTTGGAAATCGGATATGACTTGTTTCCACCACGCATCGCCGTAACCGCCGACAAAATACTGAATTTCAAAGTCCCCAGTAAGTTTTGAGCCCTGAGGCTGGCTGCTTGCAGCGGGTTTTACGCTTTCAGTCGTGTTGTCGCTTTCAAGGGGCTTCACTGTCCCGCCCGCCGAATTCGTGCTGGTTCCACAGCCGGTTGATAGTAAGACCGTTGACAAAATCATGCTCCATGCCATTGCTTTTTTAGCATTTCTCATTTGCGATGACCTCCTTTAAGTTTTACATCTTTATCATATTGGTTTATCCAGCGGACAACTATTGAATTTCGTCCTGTAAATCGTTGATAAAGTACTGTCTTTGAAGCACAAGTGATATTGGCACAATCATGGAAGCTGCTAAACGCAAAAAGGAAGAGCCATCCCGCCGCCATTTCCATGGCAGCGGACAGCCCTTCCTTCTTCAGTGGAATTACTCCATCATCTTTCTGGCCACGAACGCAAGATCTTCAATATCGATTTTGCCATCGCCAGTTACATCTGCTTGCTTGATTTGCTCCCAATCTGGGCTGGAAGATGTTTTGCCGTAATTTGCTGCAACGATGCCAAGATCACCGATGCTAATTTTATTGTCATGGTTGACATCGCCTAGAATTCCCGGTGGCAGCGTCGTAATGCTCACCCCCACCGAAGAAGTTTGCGCTTTCGTTTCCGCTCCCTGCGCATCGCCAAGCGTCGCGTCGGATACAGCAATCGTTCCCGTCGCAGGCTGCGCATTAGCTTTGGCTTTGAACTTCAGTTCCAGGATTTCAGCATTGCCTGTCAAAGTCTTGCCAACGTTTGCGAGAATAAAGCGAAGTTTGCCCAGAGTGTCCTTAACAGAATGTACGAGCAGATTCCCTTCTCTTAAGGCACTTGCCGAGACGAAGTCAAATACGTTCGAATCGTAGTCCATCTTAATATCCTGTGCATAGACGCTTTGTGTAACGCTGCTCAGACCCAGCTGTACAGGGAATTCCTGGCCTTCCATAACGGTGCCTGCTGCGGATAGCGTCGTTGAAGCAACGTTTGGAGTGACATCGTCTTTCTGTACCGTAATTTTGCTTACCGCTGTGAAATTGCCGCTAACAGTGGTGACCTTAATGTCCGCCTCCCCTGTTTTCAATGCAGTGACAACTGCTTTACCGTCCTTCACTTCCACTTTGGCGACGGTCTCGTTGCTGCTCGCCCATGTTACATTCTTATTATTCGCGTTAAAAGGAAGCATCGTAGCAACGAGCTCTGCCGTTTGTCCTTCTTTCAGCGAGACTTGCGGTTTATCCAACTGAACACCGGTTACTGGCACATCGATAACGCGATAGACATTCATTTCAGCTGCAGATGCATATCCGAATTGCCCTGCGGTTGCTTCCAGTTTGATGAAGGCCACTTTCTTTACCGGGAACGAAGCTGTTTTCTCCATCGTGTCATTCGGCCAGGTTCCATCGGCGACTTTTGTAAATTGGACGCCATCCGTACTTGTATAGACATTGTAGGCCGTGATCATACCGTTCGTCGCCGCGCCTTGTCCTTGTCTAGGGAGAACCTTGATACTATTCACGTCGTACGAACCACCAAGATTCAATGTGACCGATTGCGGCAGTGGAGTAGACTTGTCCCACTTCGTATGCCAAATCGTTTTGGAATTTCCATCGAGCACGTTGGATGCTCTGTTATTCTCACCCACTACTTCCTCACTAGTTGCCGTTGCCGTCATCTGCGACTGGGGAATGGTAGCGGTCGTCACAGGAGGTGTCGTATCTTGGACATTTAGATGAATCGTGTAGGTTTGCGTTTTAGTACCATCCTCCGAAGTCACGTCAATTGTAGCCTTGCCTGGAATTCCACTCGGGTTAGTGATCGTAGCTTTTGCGAATGGGTCGGACAGCTTAGCTTTGAAAGTCGGAAGCGCTGTTGAAGGCAATTGCACTTCATAGGAAAGGGCGTCTGCTTGGAATCCAGCAAAAGGTTGACCGTTAATTTCAATTCCTTTCAATGCTGCGTCATGCCCCACAACAGGGACTAGTCCGATAACTTCCATTTCCGTAATCCCCAAACACATACCAGCGACACTATTCATGTTCACTCTTACCTTCGATGTAGATACAGGGTCAAAAGTGATCGTATTCTTCTTGTCTGTAGGTACCGTTGGTGCATTGGTCACATGTGTCACGTCGACCCATTTCGACCCATCCCACACCTGTACATTCATGGATGTCGGAGGAGCTGCGCCTCCATCAATGTATACATACATATTGACTTGATTAATGGTCTTTGTTTGACCGAAATCGATTTGTACCCAGTCTGACGGCCTAGACGTAGGGCTCCAGTTCGTCCACCGGTTTTTCGGATTATCCGTATAGGAAATAATACCATCGTTCAAAAAGCGATCAGGATCAGAAGGATTGGTAAACGACGCGCTTGCCTTCGGATACTCTCCGCCTGTATTCAAAGAGACATTTTCTGGAGCAGCCGACTTAACCAGAACAGACGCACCAACGGTCAGGTTTGTTCCTTCCACTTTACCTGCAACCGGAAATTCGCCTTCGGCCGCATACTTCGATGGCTCAATCGCATCCCAGGTTACTTGGGACAAGCGAAGCGATCCGTCGGTATATTCCACATCAACCTTGCTTGGAAGATTAGGTGCCGTACCTACAGACGTTTTGACCGTGATCGAGCCGTTAACTCTTGAAACGCCAACGATTGATACGGTGGCAGACGCTTTGATGGAAGTCTCTTGTACCGTGCCGTTGACGGTAAAGCTGCCTGTCTTCGCGTATTGTGCTGCGTCAACCGGATTCCAGGCTACAGTAACCTCTCTTTGTTTCCCATTTTGCTGGATCACAGTTACGGTCGAAGGCAGTTCCGGAGCAATGCCCGGTTTGGATTCAACAGTGACCGGTTGAATACCGATAATATCCGTACTGTTCGGATCGATATCGGACACTGCAAATACTTTCGTACTATCCGGTGCCACGTTGTAACCTGTCGCGTTGACTACAATTTCACCAGCGGTTTTGGACGGCTGCACGATGAGCAACGCCTTGCCGCTAAACGCTTTGCGGCTTGATCCTTTATAGCTTTCCCAGCTGATGGAATTTCCGTTGTCCACACCGACGATCGTTCCGCCAGTTACGCTAAAGTTAATCAAGTTGTCCGCATTAGGAACCAGTGCGCCATTCGCATCGACGATATCGGCTTCAATGAAGACAAGGTCTTTGCCGTCTGCCTTGATGACAGTTCGTTCCGGCTTTAGCAACACCTTGGCGGACTCACTTGCTGTCTTCACTTCATCCGTTGCTACAACGACGCCATTTTTCTTGGCAACGGCCTTCAATGTACCCGGTGTAAATGTAACGTTCCATTGCACTTGCAAATCTCCGGGGGCAAATGTTTTTACGCCAAGAGATTGATTGTTCAAGAACAGTTCAACGCTGTCCGCGTTGCTATAAGCAATAACCGGTATGGTGTCCCCGGTTTTCCAATTCCAGTGGGGCAGCACATGCACCATCGGCTTGCTTGTCCAGCGGCTTTGATAGAAATAGTAAATATCTTTCGGGAATCCCGCCGTATCCACGATTCCAAAGTACGAACTCTTAGCAGGACTATTGTCTTCGTAATACGGAGTCGGTTCGCCAAGATAGTCAAAGCCTGTCCAAATAAATTGACCTGCAACAAAATCGCGTTCAGCATCCAGCTTGTATGATTCTCTCGCACTGAGTCCCCACCCGACCCAGCTGTTATCGTAAGAAGAAGTTTGAAGATCCGGATCTGTCAGTACATTCTGATCGATCGGCAGATGATAGACTCCGCGCGATCTGACCGCAGAGGCTGTCTCGCTTCCATAGATCTTCCATTCAGGATGATCTGCGTGATGTTTATCGTAAAGATATTCCGTGTAATTGTAGCCGACAATATCTAACTCGTTCGCAAATTCTACCGTTTTGGCGTCAAACATCAGCGCAATGCCCATCGTAATCGGCCTTGTAGTATCAATCTCTTTAACCCATTTCTTTAGGTCTCGCACAGTTGCAACAGCGTCATCTCTATTCGTAGTATCCCAAATCTCGTTACCAAGGCTCCATGCGATAATAGAAGGATGATTCTGGTCACGACGCACCATATCCTTGAGGTCTTTTTCAGCCCACTGACCAAAGAAACGGGAATAATCGTACTCCTTCTTCGATCCTTTCCAGACGTCGAATGCTTCTTCAATGACGACGAATCCCATCCGATCGTATAAATCGAGCAGTTCGGGCGCCGCAGGATTATGAGTCGTTCGAATTGCATTCACGCCCATACCTTTCAAAATCTCCAGCTGCCTTTCCATGGCTCTGGTATTAGCAGCGGCCCCTAACGCTCCCAAATCGTGATGCATGGACACGCCCTGCAATTTCACATGCTTATCGTTCAGGAAAAATCCTTGGTTTTTATCAAATCTGAACGTCCTGATCCCAAAAGACGTTTGATACGTGTCGACGACGACCCCATCCACTTTCACTTCCGTATCTGCCGTATAACGATCAGGTTTCTCGATGGACCATAGTTTCGGATTGCCCACCGTCAGTGTCTGATCAAATTCGCTTTTCCCTTTTGCATCAATCGGTGTTGCTGCCGTTTCAAGAACGGCCTGCTGAGCTCCCTGATCGTCACGGATCGTAGTCTTTAAAGTGACCTGCTTGCTTGCAGAGGTTTCGTTCATGACGGTTGTTTTCACATTGACATCTGCCGAGGAAGCGCTAACCTGCGGAGTGGTGACAGAGGTGCCCCATTGCCCAACATGAACCTGGTCCGTGGTCGAGAGCCATACATGACGGTAAATCCCGCTTCCCGAGTACCAACGGCTGCTCGGCTGCTTGTTAACGACTTTGACGGCAATGACGTTCTTTTCCCCGCCCAATTTCAAGTAAGGGGTCAAATCATATTCGAACGAAATGTATCCGTTCGGGCGATTACCAAGAACATGTCCGTTTAGATACACCGTACTGTCCATAAAGACGCCGTCGAAAGTAATGGTTACTTTTTTTCCAGTCGCTTCACTTGGCATCGTGAATGATTTCCGGTACCATCCGGTTCCGCCATCCAGAAACGCTGCGTCTCTGCCGGCTAAAGAATACTTATTAAAATTCTGTTCAATACTCCAATCATGGGGAACGTCCAATGTTCTCCATGATGAATCATTGAAATTGGCGACTTCCGCACCAGCGACATCACCCAGATTAAATTTCCAGACGGAGTCAAAGCTTTGTTTTCTTTCATTCTGGTTTGAAGCCACACTTGCTGGTAGATCAGCAGCGTGAGCCGATTTTACCATTGAATCGGAAGTTAATGGTATTGGACCATATAACAGCGAAAATAAACATGCTATCGTTACTATTTTTCTAAACACTTTTCCCACTCCTAAACCGTAATTAAGATTCTAAAATACCCTGTCGTTCATGTCCCCCAGAACTGTTCATGTCTCCCGGATCGCTTCATTTATTTTCTAAAAAAATACCTCCTTTTTAGGAATAACACGCATTTGAACCGCTTTCAAAATAATGATAATAGGAGTTCGGCGTTTAGAACATGATATATTCAATAAATTGCATGATATATTCTACGATTGCATGATATATTTTGCGAGTTACATGATTTATTCTGCGGACTCATTGACTCTTGCTTAATGCAATTTGCTGCAGCCGATCCAACGCTTGTTGGGGCGTCATTTGCCCGAGCAGTACGGCCTGCCCCATGTTCCTAGTCGCGTTAAGCACAGCGGACCAAGCGGGATGCTGGATTGGATAAAATTTTGCGTGCTCGATCCAATCGAGATTTTGCTTCATGACGGAATCATTCTCGGCCAGCTTCACCCCTACCGTGCTGATCGTCGGGATGAAGCCTTCTTGGATAACAAACTCCTCATAGCGCGCATCCTCATAAATAAAGTCGAGAAACTTGGACAATGCTTCCTTGTTCGTATGATCCGTCCGGAACGACATCCATACATCCTGCACGCCTAGCACAAGAGGCGTTTGTCCTTCCTTGACCGGGATCGGTCCTTTCCCCCATTTTAATCCTGGAAATTCACGGGGCACGACGGTCTCGAAATAATTGCCGGATATGAGCATGCCCATCTGGCCGTTGCCGAGAATGCGTTGTTTTTCATCACGCGTCGTGACCGTGGGCTCCGGGTCCGTCAACCCTTTTTCATAAAGTTCCTTCAGGAATTGAACGCCTTCCACATTTTTGGGCGAATTGATCGCCCATTCCCCGTCCTTCATCCAACCTCCGCCGGCACCATAGAAAAAGTAGGAAAGATAAGCCCAAATCTCGTTATCCGTCAGATCGACACCGAAGCCGTCCACTTGTTTCGTATTCTTGATTTGGCGCGCAGCGTTCTCCAGTTCTTTCCACGTTTTGGGCGGACCGTCAATACCTACCTCATTGAAAATATCTTTGTTGTAGTACATTTCCCGGATCGTCGCCGCATATGGCACTGTGAAGCGCACGCCATTCCACTTGCCGGTTTCTGTGAAATAAGGATACATTTTCGCCCGAAGTGCGGGAGAAAGCAGTTCATCCATAGGATTCAACAGGCCATCCTTCGCAAAATGCGCGTAAATGTTCGAAAGCAGCAAGTCCGGCGGCTGGTTGCGGCTGATCATCGTATTGTAGGCACTGTCCAAAATATCCCAGTTAATCACTTGAAGCTCGACCTCGATGTTCGGATATTTCGTCTCGAAATCCTTCACCAGATTTTCAAAAAAAGGCTTGGTCGCCGAACTGTATTCAGGAGCAACGAAGGAAATAAAAGCCTTTGGTTCAGGCTCGGCCGAAGCTGCGCCACGGTCCTCTTTCGTGCATCCGGCGAGTGGAATTGCTAAAAGAAGAAGCGGCACGCCAGATAGCGATGCCAATTTACGCACAACTGCGATACTCATTTGTTCCCTCCTCCACCCTATTGTTACTTCTCCACTAAAGGAAAGAGCAGCTCTTGATTTTGCTGCGTATACATATTGGCTTTGGTGATGACTAACGCCTCCATCTTATGGAACGGTTCGACTTTAATCCCCTTCAAAACCTTTACAGCTGTTTCTACCGACAAGTACCCCATGTTGAACGGCTTTTGCACGATCATTGCCTGCAAACGGCCTTCTTCCAAAAGCTTGACTTGATAAACGGAGCTATCGAAACCGACGAGTTTTACGTTATCGGTCCGTTTATATTCTTTGAGGGCTCTTGCGGCCCCTAACGTGGCGTCTTCATTCAATCCGGCTATCCCCTGAATGTCCGGGAACAAGGACAACAGCTTTTTGACTTGCTCATAGGCTGCGTCTTCGGTTGAATCAAAATAAAAAGTACCTGCATGTTCAACGCCGGCAAGGCTTGCAATGGCTTCTTTAAATCCTTTCACACGTTCCTGTTCAGCCAAAGCGCTCTTGCTGTCGCTAATCGTCAGCACTTTCGCCGGTCCGCCATTTCGTAAGCCCGCAAAGCTCATGCCGATTTTCTTTCCCGCTTCAATATGATCGGTAGCAATCAGGCTTTCTCCATCAGCGTTATAGATAAGCGAATCGATTAAAATCAGTTTAACGCCTGATTCCTTTATTTTCTTAGCCATCGGCGCGAGCTTTACGGCATCGGTCGCTGCAAGGATGATAGCGTCGGGCTTTCCGGCCAGCACATCATTCAAATTGCGGATTTGTTCGTCCGTATCCGTCTCGGATAGCGGCCCAGTAATGCTGACATGGATATCGAATTCCTTCGAAGCGGCTTTCACGCCGCTGCTTACCATCTGCCAATAGACGGAGCGAATATTGTTCGTTTTCAGCACGACAGCAATTTCATATTTCCTTGGATTCATCAAACGAAACGTATCAACGACGTGCGCGGCCAGCAGTCCAATAAGAACAGCCAGCAGTACGGCCAAAAGTACGGGGTTCTTATGCGCCATCCGATACTCCTTTCCGAGCGTTCAAGGGAACTACAATCGTAACCTCGGTGCCTACCCACCGCTCGCTGTTAAAGCTGATGCCATACTCATGACCAAACAGCTTGATCCGCTCATCCACATTGCTGACCCCGATTCCTTTCTTGGTTCCGTTCTTCGCCTTCAAAATTTGATTCAGCTTGTCCGGTTCCATGCCGACCCCGTTATCTGCAACGACAAACACGATGGCTTCTCCTTGCGCCTTCCCGGTGATTCGTATCACACCTGGCTCCAGCTTATTTTTAATTCCGTGATAAATCGCATTTTCCACAATAGGCTGCAAAATAATTTTAGGAATGTGATGCTCAAGAATGTCCGGATCCACGTCGATAGCAAAGTCAAGATTATCTTTATATCTAAGCTTTTGAATCTGCAAATAGTTGGTAATATGCTCCAGTTCTACTCGAACGGGGACCGTTTCATCATTTTTATGAATAATGGCGCGAAACAGCTTTGCTAACGAAGAAGTCATCAAAACAACCTCTTCATGCTTCTTGCATTCCGCCATCCAGATGATCGAATCGAGCGTATTGTACAAAAAATGAGGATTGATCTGCGCTTCCAGCAGCTTCATTTCGCTCTTTCGTTTGACTTCCTCGTTTTGAATGAGTTGGCTCATTAAATCTTTGATTCTGCCTACCATCATATTGAACGCCCGGCCCAACTGGCCGATTTCATTCTCGCTGTGAATTTCAGAGCGAATGTCGAAGTTGCCTTTTTCCACCTGCTTCATGCTGCTCTGCAGCACTTTGATCGGTCGCGAAAGATGCCGGGAGACGGTAAAAGAGAGATACAGCGCAATGACCAGCGCCAGTATCGTCCATAAGAAATAAGATAACTTGATCTGATACTGATTGGCGATCAGTTCGCTCGCATAGGCAACTCCGACAATCTTCCACCCGAAATGAGCTTCTTGGATCGAATAAATCCGTTTTCTGTTGCCCTCCCCCGTAACGAAGCTGCCGCTATCGGCTGATCTTACTTTATCGATCAACTCCGTTTTGAGATTACTAGTAATGAGCTTTTGCTGAGGGTGATAGACGATGTTCCCGTCCTTATCGACGATGAACACGTACCCTCTTGGTCCAAGGTTAATCTGATTGCAAATTTCGTTGATCACGCTCAGATTCAAGTCAACCAAAAAAATGCCGTCCCCCGTAATGCCGTCAGCGTTTTTCAGTTCCCGGCTCAAGGATACGACCCAGCGGTACTCGTTTTGGATTATATTTTGGACATGCGGGGCCGTGATGACGGATTTGCCTCCCTCGGTTCGCGCACGCTGGTACCAGGGCTGCTCTTCAATTCTGGTATTCTCATTCAAGCTTGTGATTCTGCGGTCGGAGACGAACCGGCCGTTATAGCCGAAAATCATGATCGAGGCAATATCTTTGCGGGAAATCAGAATCGATTGAAACAGATCGGATATTCTTTTCTCATATGGCCTTCGCTCCTCTTCGCTAATGAAGCTTGTGCCCGATATATAATACTTCACATCTTTGTTCGCCGAAGCGAGCATCCCGATATTCTCCATATTGGTGATGTATGACTGAATGTTACTATTTACCTGCTGTATGATTTCCGAAATGTAGTGCTCCGAATTCCCTTCAACAGCTTGGGCCGACAAATGATAAGAGATGAAGCTCGTGATCGTAATTGATCCCAGGATCAATAACGAGAAGGCGACGGAAATGCTGGATTGAATGCTTCGAAATTTAAAGAGTTGAAGTCCCGCTTCCCGTCCTTTTTTCATCCG
Source organism: Bacillus sp. 3255 (assembly GCF_031456485.1). Classification (NCBI taxonomy): domain Bacteria; kingdom Bacillati; phylum Bacillota; class Bacilli; order Caryophanales; family Bacillaceae; genus Bacillus; species Bacillus sp. 3255. The sequence continues at coordinate 118,880 of NZ_JAVDUS010000014.1, read as the reverse complement.
GCCGTCTCCTTCGCGAGCTTTTCTCGGTACTCCGTGGGACTTGTCCCCGTATGCTTTTTGAAGAGTACACCGAAGTAGTTGGGATCGCCGTAACCCACCTTCGCGGCGATTTCGTAAAATTTCATGGGGGTATGCCGAAGCAAATCTTTAGCTTTGTCAATCCGGAATCGCGTTACGTACTCCATGATCGTTTGTTCCGTATGCTGCTTAAACACGGAACTGAAGTAGCTTTTACTGAGATGTACGTGGCGGCAAAGATCATGGATCGTCAAATCCTCGTTATGATAATTTTTCTCGATATAATCAATAACACTTTGGACCTGCATTTTCGTCAAATCATTCCGCTGTCCCGCAATGTAGGCAATCGCTTCCTTGCAAATTTCCTGGAGCCATTGCTCGATCTCTTCCAACGTTTTTAAACGGTTCATATTTTTGAATATCAACTCATGTCCTTTAAAGTGAGCGCTTTCATCTCCGACTAACTCATGAATCGTATTCAAAATCGCAATAAGGATCGACTGAATCTGCAGGTAACAGGCATCGATAGGCATCAATGAGGCTTTCAAAGAGAAGATTAATTGTTCAATGAGGGCATGAGATTCTTTGTTCGTACCTGTTTTGATCATGGTGGCGAACCTTCGGTTCCATTCCGTGTCCAGCCTATGCATGGAGTTATGCGCACCTTCCATATCTTGAATGGAAATAACACGATTAGCCCCCAGCAGGAATCGGTAATCCAATGCGGATATTGCCCCCTTGTAAGAAATAGACAGCTCGCTTAATGCGCTGCATGATGTACCGAGACCAACGGTAACCGTGAATTTCAAATATTTCTCAATACAAAATCGTATGACCTCTGCTAAATGGAAAGCCGCGTCATACAGCACCTCTTCCGATTTACCGTAAAATACGACTACCATGCGTTCTTCCCTTGTACGGAAGATCACCGCTTCTTTGCCTTCTATGACCTCTTGTACAATATTGTATGCCGCAGAACGGAGAAGCTCCGGATCGTTATCCCATCTGCCTTTGGTTATTTCACTGAATTCGTCAATGTCAATGGCTGTAACCAGATAAGGAGGGAGCATTGCCGGAATGCGGAAATAGTGTAGCCTCTCTTGAATGTGCCTGTCTTTTAGGGTGCCGCTTACCATCTGCTCAAGAAAACGTTCCCTTAATAACGGCAAACTCTGCTGAAGCTGTATTTTGAGATCGGTCAGATTTTCTCGATGCTCTGCTTCCTTGTCCATGTCCGATCTCACCTTATCCAGAAGACCTCGAAGCTCAAATGCAGTAATCGGCTTTACGATAAAGTCGTATACTTTTAACCGCAGAGCCTTTTGGACATAATCAAATTCATCGTGAGCGGTAAGGATAATTACTTTGATATAGGGATATAACATCTGAATGTTCCGGGTCAACTCGATCCCATCCATAAACGGCATGCAAATATCGGAAATGACCAGATCCGGTCTCAGTTCTGCGATTGCTTCCAAAGCTTCTCTTCCACTCGCATAATCGCCTATGCACTCAAAACCGTGTTGCTCCCAATCGATACTCTCTTTGATGCCTTCCCGTACATCTGATTCGTCATCCACAATCATGATTTTGTACATGATGAGCACCTGCCCTCTTCTTCTTATGGATTATCAAGTGATTCTACTCGAAATTCGGCGCAAAATGAATGATATTTCCTGCAATTTACCCATCATTTTTTATCTAAATCCCCCGACAATTATCAACCAAGGATACAAAAGCCAACCAGTAATCGCTGGTTGGCTTTTGTACTGTTATCTGAATGATTTACTCCATCATCTTTCTGGCAACGAATGCCAAATCTTCAATATCGATTCTGCCATCGCCAGTTACGTCTGCTCGCTTAACTTGCTCCCAATCCGGGCTGGCAGAGGTTTTGCCGTAATTCGCTGCTATGATGCCAAGATCGCCGATGCTGGTTTTATTGTCATGGTTGACGTCGCCCGGGATTCCCGGAGGCAGCGTTGTAATGCCCACGCCCACCGAAGAAACTTGCGCCTTTGTTTCCGCTCCCTTCGCATCGCCCAGCGTTGCGTCGGTTACAGCAATCGTTCCCGTCGCCGGCTGCGTCACAGCTTTGGCTTTGAACATCAGTTCTAGAATCTCTGCATCGCCTGTCACTGCCTTGCCAATGCTAGCGATAATAAACCGAAGTTTGCCCGGAGTATCTTTCTTCGTATCTACGAGTTGAACGCCTTCCTTCACGGCACGGGCCGAGACGAATTCAAAAACACTCGAATCATAGTCCATCTTCATATCTTCTGCATATACGCTTTGCGTGACGCTGCCCAGACCTAGCTGTACAGGGAATTCCCCGCCTGCCATAACGGTACCTGCTGCGGATAGCGTCGTTAAAGCGCCATTGGGCGTGACATCGCCTGCCTGTACCGTAATTTTGATCACATACGTTTTCTTCGTCCCATTAGCTGACGTCACTTCAACCGAAGTTGTGCCTGGAAGTGAAGTTGCTGCTTGAACAACCGCAGTCGCATTCGGATCATTCGTAACATAGGTCACTTCAGGAACGATTGTCGAACCTTTTGGCAGTTGAACTTCATAAGAAAGCGTACTCGGATCGAAGCTATTCACGCTAGCTCCATTTACTTTCAAACTGCTGAGTGTAGCGTCACTGCTTTTGACAATTGGAATCAGTTTGGCATCCGCCCAGTCCCCATGATCTTCACCGATGCCATTTCCCGCATCCGTTACAACCAATTTTAATTGTCGAACGCCAGTAACATCAATGTCAATCGGTACAGCTACAGTTGACTTTCTCATCGCCGTTGTCCCGCTGTCGAAACTTTTCACGCCATCGAGCCACACTTGGAACATCACTGTAGCACTGCTGCCTGAAATCTCTTGATCGACACCTGCCACTGCTGTGAATCTTTGATACATTCCTGCAGGGAGATCATATACAATTTCCGAATTGGCATGCGTCCCTATCCCCTTCTCATAGGTAACGACTCCTGAAGCTCCAAGAACTTTAATGGGATTGCCATCCACGCTTAGATCCTTCTTAATCGTCGACCATCCCGTTGTCGCACTTGTCCAATTCAAATCGCTGAGATATGGATCGACTTCATTAAAATTCACTTCATACTTATAAGTGGTCAGACCGTCTCCCGATATGGCAGTAATCACCGCTTTGCCGGGCAAGCTTGTAACTTGTTCGATCTGTGCATGAATAGAATCGTTTGTTTTCACCGCTTCTACGATCGGCAGTGCGCTCCCCCGAATCAGTTTCACGTCATAGCTGGGATTCAGAGGATCGAAACTTGTAAAATTGCTGCCATTGATACGTAAACCAAGGATTGGAGTTTCAATGGTTGTCTGGTCACTAGCCGGAGCGGCCGGCATGATCGCCTCAATGCGGTCCAAAACGAAATAATTCCCCACACTGCTCGGGTTCTTGGTACCCGTCACTCGAATCGTCACCGTATGCTGGCCATTGGCCAATCCCAATTTACTATATACAAGCTGATTGCCATCGCGAACCGGTGTATAGAGGTCGACCATTGTTTCCGGACCGCCATCAATCGACACCGCTCCGATTCCATTATTGCTATCTTTAACGGCATACACCTTTATACCCGTGCCGTTAAACTTCATCGAAACTGTATTCCCCGTGGTATTAGACCAGCTATTCGTTCTATTGTATAAAATCGAACCGTTGCCTGAATTTCGGGACCAAGCACCAACGTAATTCAATTGATTGGAACTTGTCCCCAGCACGCTGTCATCTATCGAAATGCTGTCCCATTCTCCTTGAGCTGCTACTCCTCCGCTAGCTTTGCTGTAGGTGCCATAAGGAGCAAGCGTCACATTGCCGAGTCCTCCGTCCGTTGTACCCTCTCCCCAAACCGCGATCGAAATATCATTGATGCCGTTCGTATTAAGAATACCTTTCGGCACGAAGAACGTGTTCTGCGGGCCTACGTTATTAGAATATAAACCCATATTCCAGCCGTTAATAAACAGCTGTGCCTTGAATAATTTCGTCCCTAACTTATCAAAATGAATGCCTATCGGCACATCGACATTATCAGGGATACTTAAGTTAAACTGTGTCTTATACCAGCCTACGCCTTCGCCTGAAACGGAAGCTGCCGACCAATCGTGCGGAAGGGTGACATTGCTCCATGAGGAGGTATCGTAATTGGGCAAATACCAGCCGTTTCTCTCGCCATAAAGTCCACTGACGTTAAATATGCCGCGAGTCGTATCAACGACATTCTCCCCGCCCTGAGCGCCTTGAATTTTCCATGCAATCGCTGTTGTAGCGCCACTCATTGTCGCGGAGATGACGCCCCTTGGATCTCGCCAAGATTCATTAGACGCCCAGTCTTCATCATGGGACATATTCACGATCAGCACACTAATTACGTTATCCTGTCCAGTCTTCAAAGCACCGGCTGGGAATGTAAATGCTTTGTCTGCGTTACTGCCCCCAATAAAGGTGCCGTTTAACCACACGTTATAACGTCCTGCATGGCCTGGCTTTGCGCTAAGTGATATCCCCGTTTCCTGGCCGGTTGCAGTAAAATGCCCCCGGTACCACACATAACCGTAATGAAAACCATACTTGTCCATTTGCAAATTCGATGCATTCGCATTGGTCCAGTTGGAGTCGTCAAAGTTCTGCAACTTCTCAGGCGCCTCAGGCATAAACTTCCACCCCGTTAGCGCAGGAAGCTGTACAGCTGGCGGACCGCTTAATTGCGATAAGCTTGAACCATCCTGGAGAACGGTAAGAGGAAGTGTACCCCCATTCCAAGTAATACTGCCGACTCCACCTGCCAATATTTCGATCCCCGTTTCAGCTTCCGTATCTCCTGTCAGCGCCAACGTCCCGTTGGATGTCGAGGCGGAGCGGACGAGATATGGCCCTCTCACAAGCACCGGACCATTGTCAGTCTGATTCAACCAAACACGGTCGGCCTCTTCATCCGTTCCGATCCATAACATGAGATCGCGTGCGCTGCCGCCGCCGGTTATTTTGATCTTAGCCATTCCCGTGTGTGTATAGTTTAAACGCAGCTGGCCTGTAGATTTATTATAGGTCTGGCTCACATTGCCTGAAAGTACCTCAACCGTCGGTTGATTTGCAAAGCGAAGCATCGTCTCGCCGTCCTCGCCATTGCGTCCGTATAAAACAGCAACATCCTGATTGTTAATGGTTGTATTCGTCAGCAGTTCGGATGTGGAATAGATAAGTCGCTGAGCACCGAATGAATAACCGGAAATGAGCGTTTTGGCATCTCGCCCATTGATGCGAATCGAAGTGTTTGCTTTTTGCGGAATCGTAAAGGTCCCGTCCTGACCATTAATCGTCACCTTCGTCGTATCATTGACAGAGGACCCCGAAGATGCATGCTGCAGTGTCCAGAACGCCGTTCCGTTATCCGGATTTTTCCTTGCGTTGACGAGAATACTCATATTGGATGCAGTTATGTTGTCGATGCGGTCCGTTTTTGCAAACGGATTCACTGCATGCAGCATATATCCGATCCGCTTCATCGCATACGCTTTCGGTGTCAGTTGTAAAGCTTCATCAATCGGGGCGCCGTAATCATAGGATGTATACATGGTCGTCGACGGCAGCCAGCCCCAGTTCGTTCCGCCATATCCCATATAGGAGTTCATTAACGTCGCACCCTGACTTAAAATTCCTTTATAGAATACATTAATGAAGTCCGGGCCCGTCTTCTCCCTGCACTTGCCAAAGCCATATCCGGAAGAGCCCCATTTATCGAAGGCGCCGCCTTGAAACTCTGCCAAGAAAATCGGACTATTGGGCGATGCTGTATGAACACCGCTTTCAATTCCAGTTGGCACTGCCCCCCAAGCCGTCGGGTTGCTGCAGTCGAATCCTTGTGGATACGCATCAAAAGAATAAATATCCGGAGCGCCTTTACCGGAAGCCCATAACCCCCATAAGCCTGCATCGTTATGGAAGGTAGGCACCGTAATGCCGTCCGCTTTCGCCTTATCGATCACGTCCTGCATGTACTGCGGGTCTTTACCGAAGTATTCATTCTCCGTCTGATACAAGATAATGTTCCCACCATTGTTAATTTGGTGACGAGCCAGAATCGGATCGACAGCGGAGAGCCACTCTCGGTACGCTGCAGTATAATCGGCGGCCGTTGTTCTTGCTTCGCCGCTAGTATTCTGCAGCCAACCCGGGAAGCCGCCCGAATCCGTTTCCGCATTAATATAGGGACCAGGTCGCGCGATCACATACAGTCCGACCTGCTGTGTCATTTTGAGCAGAGCATCAATGTCCCGCAAACCGGTAAAATCATAGACGCCCTGTTTTGGGGAGTGAAACCCCCAATCAAAGTAAATGCTCACGGCGTTGTAGCCTGACGCTTTAATTTTTTGTAAGATTTCAAGCCACATTTGCTGGCTTGGCAAGCGCCAGTAATGGAATTCCGCCGACCAGATCGGAACGCGCTGATCATCAATTTTTAGTGAATACTTATCCCAAGATACAGTATGGGGTTGTCCTGAAGTAACTGACACCTCAGGGACGTTAGGAACAATTTCTGCAGCAGACGCTTCAGTTGAAGCAGGCAAAATTGCAAGAAAATTCACAAATGCCATTAAACTTGCCAGAACAAAACTAAGGATTCTTACCTTCAATGAGACTGCACCTCTCCTACTTCATTTTAGTTACACCTTATATGCCTTCAATTTTTCTCCCTCACATTTGAAGCGCTTCCAAAACAAGCTTTTTCATTGAATCAATGCATGGTTAGGCCCTCCTCTTTTTTGATTCTTACTATAATTTTAAATTACTTGCAAGCGCATTCACATGATCTTTTTCCAACTAAACATGATATTTTAATGCAATAAGTCTGAAACAAATGCAGGTGCATAGTGCGACAATTATCGCACCTGGCATCGCCATGCTTCCTCAATGATTTACTGCTTGATTCAGCAACCATTGAACTGGATAATCCGTTACTTTGACGTTCTGCGGATCTTCCGCTAGTAGGGTCAGATGTATTGATCGTTGCCGCAACGGCAGCCTCCCAAACCGATTCATTCTTTTTTTCAATCATTACAAGAAACATCCTTTGAGAATTTAAATTTGCACTAAAACGCTACAAAACACCCCTCATTTTTCATCCCCCTTTAAGACACATTGTTCTTGACAATCGGGTAGGAGGCTACCCATTAGTTGAGTAGCCGACCTCCCACACCACCGTACGTACCGTTCGGTATACGGCGGTTCCTTAGTTCACGCAGTTACTTGTCGATAATAATCTGAAAAGAAAAGGAATCCTAAACCTTTGATGGTGTTGTTTCCGAGGGATTTATCGAGGATTGGGCTTTTGGAGGTTCTCCTTGCCTCCAGCTTCCTTCAGATTCCACCTCACGGTGGACACCCTTGCTCTTGGCTAATGGTTGGTAACTACAAACCCCCATAGTGGACTTTCACCACCTAGTTAACCGCCATGCGCGGCACACCAAAAAGGTCAGCCGGCAATCGCTGGCTGACCCTATCAGTTAGAGACAATACTTCGAAGATTATCTTTGATTGGTTTTCATTTCTGCAGCTAAACCAAATCTTTCCCTATAAACCTTCGGACTTACACCCGTGACCTTCTTAAACACTCGGCTAAAGTGCTCCGCATTCACGTAACCGATTTTTTCAGACAGATCAACGATTTTATATCCCTTTTTTAACAAGCGTTTAGACTCTTCGATACGTAAGTTCGTTACATATTGAATAAAACTCTCGCCGACATTTTGCATAAATAACCTGCTTAAATAATTTTCGCTGACCCCAACCCATTGGCTAACCATACCTAGACTTAATTCCTCACAATAATGCTGATGAATGAATTCTTTCGCCTTCTCAACGATACTATAGGGCGAATTTGCTTTCGAGCTTAGCTCATGAATATAACGATAAATATCTGAACAAACCTGCTTGATCCATTGTAATGTATGCTCAAGGGTATGAAAATCCTTCAGTTGTTCAAAGGGATGACTATGGTCAAACACACCTCCCCAACGAACTTCTTGCGCGTACAGTAATGAGCCAAGCTCCCATAGGAAATCGGTGAGTATCAACCTTGTTTCCTGGACTTCAAATCTTGCTTTTTGTTTCAAGAGCATCACATAGCGGTCAAATTCAAGCTCCCATTGCGGTCCATTCTCCAGCTCAAGCAAACGTACAATTTCAATGCCTTTGGCTTTTAGAGTATCTCGCAGATCAGGACTAGGTTCCATGCCCAATTTGATTTCACTCTCTGGATAGAAGAACTTGTCATAGCCTTCAAAAAAGCGCAAAGAAACTAGGCTTCGTGCCTGATTCATTAACTTTTGCCAATGCATGCTCCCATCAGCCGTATCGCTAATTCCCATTGCTACACGGACGTTCATATATTGCTCAAGTCTGGTTTTGATCAATGAAAGCGTAGTGTGAATCAGTTTACGAATGGCTGTTTCACTTCTGAGCTGTGGAACGGTTAACAGAATGATGATTTCGTTCGCGTCCTCACAATGAACGATATGCTTCAAGAACGCCGAGTCCATCTCGGTTTTAATCGTCTGCTTAATCGCCGTCTTCGAAATCATCTCCGCTGGGCTATAAAGCGACACCGCAACGGCCACTTGATTGATTTCGCCCAGCCAATTGCACACATCAGAAACGATTCGGGAATACTCCCTAACATTAGATTGGATATCTAAAGTGAGAAGCTGGACGATCACTCTGTCCGGACCTTCTTTTTTTTCCAATTGATGGGTTATTTGCAACTCATTCAAAGTATTCAGCTTTTTTAACTTTTGGCGTGCTTTTTGCAGAACAGGCAGCATGTGCTCTTCATCCATATCTACTTTCACAATATAATCAAAGGCTCCAAGCAGAAAGGCTTCACGAACATAACTAAAATCACTGTATGCGCTTAGGATTATTGGAATCGGCTTTTTCATTGAATCTATGGATTGAATTGAATTTAGCAGTTCAACACCGTTCATTTTAGGCATCTGAATATCTACCAGCAAAATATCGATATCATTACGATCTTGCAAAATAGCCAAAGCTTCCATGCCATCATCGGCTTCAGCTACAATCTCCATATCAAGTTCTTTCCATAAAATCAATTGGTGCATGGCCAACCTGACAAGTGGCTCATCGTCTACGATCATGACTTTATACAAGCATACATCATCTCCAATGGAAATTTTCCTGTTAGGCTAATTACCCTTTAATCGCACCGTCCATCATTCCCTTAAAGATATATTTGTGGAAAAGGAGATAGATCAGTGCGCTCGGGAATAATGCGACCATGATGGCTGCACATAAGGAAGCCAGATCTGAACTATGGTCGCCAACATAACTGGTTAAGGAGGTAGCAATCGTTAATAGCTTTCGGGATGGCATATAGAGCTGTTGGACAAATATATCGTTCATGATGGTTACTCCCTTAAGAATGCCAAGCGTGGCTGTCGCTGGGAGCAGCAAAGGGAAAATAATGGATCTGTAAATTCGGAAATAAGATGCGCCGTCCAGCATGGCACTTTCATCCAGCTGCTCTGAAATTTTCTCCAAAAATTGCATGTAAATATAAATTTGCAAAATATCCGTGCCCACATAGATAATAATTGGTGCCCAGATCGTATCATAAGCTCCAAGCTTATGAATTAATTGAAACCGAGCAATTTCAGTCGTATAGGTAGGGATCACCATCGCAAACAAAAATAATGAAACAATGATCTTCTTGCCAACAAATTGAAAGCGATTCAATATATAAGCTGTCATTGTTCCAAGCAGTGCGTTGCCAACAATACTTATACCTACTAATAAAAATGAATTTTGCAAGCCTCGTAACAACTGGCCCTTGGTAATAGCAACTTTGTAATTATCCAGATTCAAAAAATTAGATGGCAAGGAAAACGGAGATGTTGCAGCCAGCTCCATATTGTTTTTAAACGACCCGAAAAAAATGAGCAGCATAGGTACAAACACGATAACAGCCATACCTATGAATAACATGTAATATATGGTTCGGCTTAGAATACGTACCACCTAAAGCTCACTCCTATCTCTAATCAACCATTGCTGCACTCTGGAGAGAATAATAACCAAAAGTAAGAGTATGATAGCCATCGCAGAGGCAAGACCGTAGCTGTTGTTTTTAAATGCAGTACTTAACGCAAACAGCCCGAATGTGCTGCTTTCAATTCCCGGTCCGCCACCGGTGATAACTAAAGGAATATCATATTGAAGCAGTGCTCCCGAAATGTTCAGGAACAATATAATTTCAACAACGCGCCGAATACCTGGCAACGTAATGTAACGCTGCTGCTGCCAAAAGTTAGCCCCGTCTAACTTCGCAGATTCGTATAAATCATGAGGGATCGATTGAAGTCCTGCCATAAAAAGAAGAATATGAACCCCTGAGAAGCGCCAAACCGATACGGCTACCAGCGAGTAATTAACGACATTCACATTGCTGATCCAGCCAGTAATAAATGACTCCAGGCCTACAGCTCTCAGAAATGCATCTAACGGTCCATTCACGGGATTGTAAATATAAGTAAACATATAAGCTACTGCAATCCCATTAATGATATAGGGCATGAGAACAGTGAATCTGAAAAATGAACTTCCCAGCAGTTTTCGATTTAGCAGTACAGCTGCCACGAGCTCAACGGGAATCATACATGTATGAATAATAAAATAAAGACCGTTATTTTTCAGCGCGTGCCAAGCTTCCGGAAAATCAAACAATACCCTTGTATAATTGTCAAAACCCAAGTATTTAAAGGTTGGGCTGAACCCGTCCCAGTTCGTAAAGCTGTATCTAACCAATTCGATGGTTGGATAGAGAAGAAATAATAAGAGCAGCGAAACTGGTGCGAATAATAAAGTAACGATCGTTACCTTTTTTTGCAGATTGTAATTCATTCATTTCACTCCTGATTGTAAGAAGAAGGTGCTATTCCCAATGGCAAAGTAGCACCTTCTCTTTGAATGATCACGAATTATTTGCTGGAATCGATAGCCTTTTTCCACTTATTGTTCAAATCGGCTTCAAGCTTGTCAATCGACTTCCCGGCAAAAATATCTTGAGCTACCATACTAGGGTCATATTGAGCGGCGGCTTTCACCTTGTTATACATTTCATCGCTTGCATTGTACACAAACGGTTTGAAAGGTGCCTTCTCTGCTTGTTTATCAAAGAAAGCATTGTCACTTTTTACATTACTCATCGTAGACATTTGTTTGCTAGTATTCAGATAAGCTCCATAAACCGGCTGGCTGAAAACCCATTGCAAGAATGCTTTTGATTCTTCAAGGTTTTTCGAGTTTTTGCTAATGCCAACGTGCATATCGGACATCGTCATCGCTGTAAGCGGTTCGCTTTCACTGCTTCTCCAAGGCATAACAAAAGCACCAAGATCATCTTCTGATTTCACTTTATCGAGATATCCTGGGTAATACCATTGGCCTAGCGCGGTCATCGCAGCTTTCTTAGCTTCGAATGCTTGTGTCTGCTGATCGAAAGAAATGGACAATGGATCTGGACCTGCCAGTTTTTCGTTTGAAATTTCTTGCAGGAACTTGGCAGCCTTGTCAAAGGAAGAGTTAGCCGCGAACGGCGCTTCGTTTTTCGGAAGATTTGTCAGAAAGCTTTCGTCTCCGGATAGCACGTGCGGTCCGAATTCCATAAACGGATAAGAGGTCCAGCTATCTTTCATACCAAGGGAAAGCGGAACGTATTTCCCATCGGCCTTAATTTTCTCGCATAAAGCTATGAATTCAGGCATTGTTTTCGGAATCTCTAAGCCCAGCTCTTTGAAAATACTTGGGTGGTAGTAGACAACTTCATAAAAAGAAACCAAAGGAAGACCTAGCGTTTTGCCATCAATCTTTGTTACATATTTATTATCTTTCGTTACCGGCAAATCATCGAGCGGCTGTAAAGCTTGTTTATAAACTTGCAATGCTGCCGGTTTCATGTAAAAGACATCCGGCAAATCGTTAGCCGCAAGATTAACCTTTAAATATTGCCCTTTATTATCCGGTACTTTGAGCACTTCTACATTGACATTCGGTTTCAACTTCGAATACTCTTTGACTTTCTCTGTCCAGAAGTCGAGATCCCCTTGCGCTTCCCACATGGCGAATTTCAGCTTGACCGGTTCTTGCGCATTTTGCGTAGCTGCCGGAGCTGTTGCCGGATTAGATTCTGTTTTTGTTCCGCAGCCTGATACCACGCTTGCCATGACTAACGTAACCATACCTAATGAAGCCATCCATTTTCTCTTGCTCAATTGAAGCACCCCTTTACAGTGAATAGGTTGTGATTAACCTGCTATCAGCATACAATTTTTAAAAACGCAAACAAATGATAGAATCTAACACAAACATGATATTTTCTACACCTTTTAAACCCCATTTTGTTGCAGATCATTATCTTGTGACCTCGTTGTAAGAAGAGGCACACGAATCACAATTTTCGTACCTTCCGGTTCATTCGGTTGTATCGTTAAACCAAATTGCGCGCCATATTGCAATTGGATGCGACGATTCACATTGGAGATCCCCATGCCGCTGAACTTATTCTCATGATTCTGATTCATAAAGGAATTCCGTTGTTCCTTCTCCATTCCGACACCATTGTCTGCGATTTCTATATGCAAACTCCCCTCGACAATGCTTGTTTTCACCAGGATCTGCCCATCTATATCCTTCTCATCCAACCCGTGCACAATACAGTTTTCCACAATCGGCTGCAGTAGCAGCTTCAATATAAAGAGAGATGACGTTTCTTCCGCTACATGCCACTCGACACTTATTTTCTTGCCAAACCTGTTTTCCATGATGTAAAGATAATGCTTGAGATTCTCAATTTCCTCCGAAAGCGGATTCAGGGTACTCCCCCGATTAAAAGCTGAAGAGACCAGTTTCATTAAGGCTACGGTTATATTACGGATATTGTCTACCTTATTTACAAGCGCTATTAGCTTGATGACATTTAGTGTATTAATTAGAAAATGAGGATTAATCTGTGATTGCAGGGCGTCAAACTCTGCGATCCGTTTTGCTCTCTCTTCCTCTTTGTTCTGCAAAATTAATAGATGAATATGATCTAACATATAGTTAAAAGTATGTCCAAGCGTTACCATCTCGGCGCTCCCCGAAGCAGCAATCCTGGCATTCAAATTCCCTCCCACCACGCTTGTCATTTTCCGGACCATCAGATGGATCGGCTTCGTCAGATTGCGCACCATGGAAAACGAGATCATCAAAAACACGCAGGTACATACAATTGTGAAAATGATTACCGCTTTGAAAATTTGATCGTAAGTTTGCGTAAGCTGGCTGTAAGGAATTTGGTGAATCACCTTCCATCCGGTATTGGGGACGGTTGCATAAGTGACGAGCATCGATGTATTGTCTAATTTGGAAACAAAATGACCTTCCTGATCGTTATTAATTTTCTCATATAAATGCTCATCCACCTGATTGATATTGGATAATCCATAGCTCGAAGCAATGACTTGCCTATTTTTATCTACGATTAGAAAATCAGAATCAACGGTATGAGTTTGATTGCCCCGTAATAAGTTCTCAAATGAGCTGCGATTGAAAGCACAGTAAATCAACTCGACGGTCTGCAGTCCAGGTATGAATTCGGGGGAAACAGCTGCGGTAATGACATAAGGCTTTCCGCTATCGAACAATACATTTTTTTGCAAGCCAATAAAATGAACCTGATTTGAGTTGGTAAGGGTCTTTGCATACCAATCCGTTTGATGGATGACATTTGAATCTTCGATCAAGTTTCGATTATAAGAGAAGACTCCTCCATGCTTGAAAAAGAAACTTACCGAAAGAATGTAGTTATTGATTGATGCATTATACCGAGTCAATGCTGAATTTAAAAAATCAATGTTCGTTTGATTTTTGCCGCTATCTGCTTGCGACATCTGTGTGGCATTGGTCAAAATTTCTTGATCCGTCCCAATATTGGCCGTGATATACATCACTTTCCTAGTTTCCTGTTCAGCAGTGTAGGTAATGGAGTGTAAGGTTTGCAAGGTTCGATTGGTTGTTTGCGCTAATAAATCACGCTTATAAACCTGTAAAATGATGGTGGATAACGTTGTCAAAGGGACGACCACCATGACAAAAAGAAGAAGATAAAGGAGTGTCGAGATTTTCCACGGTTTTCTTAACCTGCTCATCTGTATAAACCTCGTCCCATTCAGAATTCTTAAAACAAAGTTAGGTGCACGGTGCAACAACCGTCGCACCATGCACCTATTATCGTCATTTTAACTAAATGACTTACTCTATAATTTTGCTGGCCACGAACGCAAGATCGACAATATCGATTTTGCCATCCCCATTTATGTCAGCTCGCTTGACTTGCTCCCAGTCTGGGCTGGATGATGTTTTGCCGTAATTCGCTGCGACGATGCCGAGATCGCCGATGCTTGTTTTATTATCATGGTTGATGTCGCCTGGAATTCCCGGAGGCGGTGTCGTAATGCTCACGCCCAACCTAGACGCTTGCGCCTTCAATTCCGCTCCCTGCGCATCGCTCAGCGTTGCGTCGGTTACAGCAATCGTTCCCGTCGCCGGCCGCGTCATCGCTTTGACTTTGAACTTCAGTTCGAGAATTTCGGTATCGCCTGTCAAAGCCTTGCCTACGTTTGCAAGAATAAACCGAAGTTTGCCCAGTGTGTCCTTCATGGTATCTACAAGCAGAATCCCGTCTTTCACAGCGCGAGCCGAGATGAATTCGAAAACATTCGAATCGTAGTCCATCTTAATATCCTGTGCGTAGACGTTCTGCGTGACGCTGCTAAGCCCCTGCTGTACAAGGAATTCCTCACCTGTCCGAACGGTGCCTGGTGCCGATAACGTCGTCAAAGCGTTTGGCGTGACATCGACCTTCTGTACGGTAATTTTGCTTACTGCTGTAAAGCTGCCGTTAACTGTGGTGACTGTAATATCCGCCACTCCCTCTTTCAAGGCGGTCACCACGAATTTGCCGTCTGTAAACTCTACTTTGGCGACCGTATCGTCGCTGCTCGCCAAAGTTACATCCATATTGGTTGCATCATCAGGAATCATAGTTACAACCAGCTCTGCCGTTTGACCTTCTTTCAACGTGACTTGCGGTTTATCCAGCTGCACGCCGGTTACAGGCACCTCGGTTGGGACCGGAATGCCAATTACGTTAATCTCTGCGGCCGATGCATAATTGTTCACTCCCTGAACGGCTTCCAGCTTCACATACGTTGCCGTTGTTACCGTCGCGAATTGAACGTTCTTCTCCGTCCTGTCATTGCTCCAGCTGCCGTTTGCAATGTTCGTATAATTCCTTCCGTCGGTGCTGGCATAAACATTGTAATCGGTTATAATGCCGTTGCTGCTTCCCTGTCTTGGCAAATATTTGAGATTCGTTACTTGATATGCACCGCCAAGATACAAGGTAATCGATTGCGGAAGCGGATTGCTCCCATCCCACTTTGTATGCCAGATAGTCCCATTATTTCCATCCAACACATTGTAGGCTGAATTATCTTCGCCTTCCGTTTCCTGACTAGTCGCCGTTGCTATCATTTGTGATTGTGGTATGACGACCGGCGCATTATCAGACGCAGAATCATTTCCATATAGAATCAGTTCAGCCATACCCACACGATAACCGCCGCCGGCAACGATATCTTTAATCGTCACACGGACATAATTGATATTTTTATAGGACTTGGCGAATGCTTTCGGTGTGAACGTCTGCCCACCTACATTGAGATTAGTCAATGCTTTTTGCCATACTTGCCCATTGGTTGATACTTCCAAATCGTAGGTGTACCAATTACTGTCTTTCTCCCAAAAAATACGGCTGCCGACTACCGTTTGAGGCTCATTGAACTTGACTGTAACCGATTGTGGCAGTTCTGTTGATTTGGCCAGCCATCCGGTTCCGATCGTTGTAATGCCATCTCGTAATTTATCGGTGCCACGCTCAGGTTCAGACGCCGTTGATTCATTCATGACTTGAATAGCATCATTCGGAATCATGTCACCCGGTTCTTGATCATCTGCAGGTATCACTTTAAATTCATACAAGGATGCCCAGTAGTTATCCGTTATTTTGTCTACGATCTTTAACCTTACATATCGGCCCCGGGAATCAGCCAGAGCTGTTTCTTCCGCTCCATTAGGCGTGGTATTGGCCGATCTGTCGATCACCTTATCCCAGTTTACACCATCTTTTGAAACTTCAATATAATATTTATAGGCAACAGCTTTCATCTCCCAGAGCATCTTAAAGCCGGTTAACGAATAGTCTTTACCTAAATCGACTTGTAACCATTGTGGCAAAGACGATCCATTAGCCGTCCATTTCGTAGATGCATCATCATCTACGGCATTGACAGCAAAGTTTCCTGATTGCTCCGAAGAACTTGTGATTGGCTTTCCAACTGCGATGTTTTGAACGGAGTCTACTGGGGACTCTAATTTCTCAACTCCACCCACCCAAGGCGTATGCTGACCATCTGGCACAAACTGTCCTTGATAGGGTAGTGTACTTACCTCCTCATTCCCAGAAACAAGTCCGTCAGAAGTGGCATTAATTTGTATAGCTCCACTCGTACCGGAAGTTCTTACGAATGCAAAGCCAATTCCTCCTTCTACAACCTGTTCCTCCACACCTATTCTTGCGATTCCACTGCCTACAAGCTGCCCTTCACCCGTTACTGATATGTTAACTTTACCACTGTAATTCGGCACAATGGTTCCATTCGCATCAACAACCTTGAAGTAGACAGGGATTAAGTCTGATCCGTCTGCTACCGGTTTTACCCCTCTATCTCTCACTTCAATTTCGATTTGACTTGCTTGACCTGGTGTTCGAACGGTATGCGTTTGAACAACCTGTCCATCCAAGATGGCCTCAGCCCTTAATTCTCCCGGGATAAAGCTATTTAAATTGAATGTGAATATGGGGCTTCCGCCTTTTTTCACGATATTTGGAGCTGAGCTTGAAGCCTCTGTTCTCGTTATTTGTTTTACCAGCACGTTATTTTGGTATAATTTCACAGAATCAGCGTTGCTGAAAACGTTAACTGAACGACTTGATGTAGAAGAATAAGTGCTTGCAATAAATACCATAGGACCATAAAGCGGGTCTCTTGCGGACTGCATGGATTGCAGCCAATAGTAACCATATTTCTCATAACGATCAATATCTACCGTACCGCTTCCTAATGTCTTCGTTGTTGAACCGCGAATGTAGTCATTCCAGCTCCAGAGGAAGTAACCGCCAATCCGGTCGTTGGCGTCAAGGCCGCCCCAGTCCGAATATCCATTGCCATTTAAATATTTTTGCCGAGTCAAATTTTGAGTGATCTGTGCAGCTTCACCCTCTTTTCTCAACGCTTTACTGGACTCTTCAAAATCTCCCCACTCGCGAGTAAAGAAGGGTTTATTTGAATCAAAATCGGTCCATTGACTCGGGTCTGTCTTCCAGTTGGTATCAACCACTTTATAATTTACGTCATAGTACGATCCTCGCAGACCATAATCAGCCGCTGTATAAATTTGGTTCCCTGGATACTCCTCATGAGCAGCTCCAGTTGCTTCTTGCGCCCAATCCTCAGGAACCCAAGTTTCATTTAACGAAGTTTCCCATAAAATAACCGAAGGCCTGTTTCGATCACGCCTTACCATTTCACGTGTATCTCTGATCGTTAATTCACGAAATTTAGTGGAATTAGTGAAATTTTGCCATCCCGGCTGACATTCGATAACCAAGAGTCCGATTTCATCGGCTGCATCCAAGAAGGCAGGATCGTTGGGATAATGCGTAGCACGAACGGCATTAAATCCGTCTGCCTTGATCTGCATTGCATCGCGAACCTGCATTGAATTCGAAGCTGCATCCCCTACATTTTGAAACGCTTGATGGCGATTCGCTCCACGCAAGTAAATCTTATTACCATTGAGATAGAAGCCATCCGGCTTATACGCAATCGTTCGGATTCCTACTTTCGTCGTAACCGTATCAACCAAGCCGGAATCAGAGTAAACCTCGCTTACAAGCGAATACAGATACGGCGAGGCAGTGTCCCACAACTGTGGATTTGCAACAGTCAAGTTTTGAGTGAATTGATGATCCCCGCCTGCCGATAAACTTGTTGCGGCGGTCTCGTCTTGAGCGACAACAACCCCATTTTTATCCACTAACTTGCTTAAAACTCTAGTGTTTGCAGAAGCTTGATTCTCATTAACGACATGAGTTTTCACATTAACTGTGGCGCTTGAACTTGTCACATTAGGGTAAGTGACAAATACACCGCCGCTGGCTGTTTTATTGGCCTGCAAAGCATCGGAAATATGCAGCTTATTTGTGATTCTCAATGTTACATCTCTATAAATGCCGCCATAGTAATGGAAATCCAAATTGGCAAGCGGTTTGCCCGGCGGTGTATCCGGGTTGTCAGAACTCGATACTTTTACCGCGAGCACATTCGTTTGGCCGTACTTTACTTTGTTGGTGACGTCAACGGAGTAACCTATATAACCGCCATTGTGCGTATAGATTTTCTCGCCGTTCAAATAAACATCACTATCAATCATTACACCTTCAAAATCAATATTGATCGTTTTTCCCTTATAACTTTCATCAATCGCAAAATAGCGTCTATACCAGCCAATCCCCGCATAAACAGCGTTCGCTCCATTGGCATGTTTTTTTTCAAGCCTCATCGTATGCGGAATGGTTACTGCAGCAAAAGCGCTATCATCAAATTGGGCCGCTTCAGCGCCAACAAGGTCTCCCCGATAAAAACCCCAGTCCGAATTAAAATTGTATACGGTTCTCTCATTTCCCCCGATATTTCCTTGATTAGCACTTGCTACGAGCGGTACATTTACAAATATGATCTCCAACACCATGAGAAGACACAGCATTAGTCGAGTTATAACCTTCAAATTCATACACCCCATTTTTGCAGAATCTTAGCTTACGCTAAGAAGCAAAGCTAGGTGCATAGCACCTAGCATCGCCATTCGTTCCTGAATAATTACTTACTCCATAATTTTGCTGGCCACGAACGCAAGATCGACAATATCGATTTTGCCATCCCCATTTATGTCAGCTCGCTTGACTTGCTCCCAGTCTGGGCTGGATGATGTTTTGCCGTAATTCGCTGCGACGATGCCGAGATCGCCGATGGTTGTTTTATTATCATGGTTGACGTCACCTGGAATTCCCGGAGGCGGTGTCGCAATGCTCACGCCCACCGCAGAAGCTTGCGCTTTCGTTTCGACTCCCTGCGCGTCGCTAAGCGTTGCATCGGTTACGGCAATCGTTCCCGTTGCCGGCTGCGTCAAAGCTTTGGCTTTGAACTTCAGTTCTAGAATCCCGCTATCGCCTGTCAGTTCCTTGCCTACGTTTGCTAGGATAAACCGGAGTTTGCCCAGTGTGTCCTTCACAGTATCTACGAGCAAAATCCCTTCTTTCGCGGCACGGGCCGAGACAAAGTCAAAAACGTTCGAGTCGTAGTCCATCTTAATATCTTGTGCATATACGCTTTGCGTGACGCTGCCCAGACCCAGCTGTACAGGGAATTCCTCGCCTGTCTGAACGGTGCCGGCTGCGGATAGCGTCGTTAAAGCGCCAATTGGCGTGACTTCGCCTTTTTGTACCGTAATTTTGCTTACCGCTGTAAAATTGCCATTTACCGTGGTGACCGTAATATCCGCCGATCCCGCTTTCAATGCGGTTACAACTGTTTTGCCGTCCTTGACCTCAACTATGGCGACGGTATCGTTGCTGCTCGCCCAAGTGACATTCTTATTCTTCGCGTTCTCAGGCAGCACAGTTGCAACCAGCTCTACCGTTTGCCCTTCTTTCAGCATGACTTGCGGTTTATCCAACTGCACGCCGGTTACTGGCACGGTAGCGACAGGAATACTAAATACGTTAATCTCGGCAGCAGACGCATAATTATTAACTCCCTGAACGGCCTCCAGCTTCACATGCGTTGCTGTTACCGGCTTAAATGTTACACTCTTCTGAGCTGCAGATTGGTCCCAGTTCCCCGTCGCTGCTTTCGTGAAGTTCACACCATCTGTGCTTGTATAAATATTGTAGCTTTTAATGAAGCCATTCGATTGCCCGTCTTGTCTTGGCAAATAATCCAACTGGCTGACCTGATAGCTTCCGCCCAAATCCAACGTAATCGACTGAGGCAAAGAATTGGAAGAATCCCATTTCGTATGCCAGATGGTTGATGAAGTTCCATCCACTACATTTGAGGCGCTATTATTCTCATTTTCCGTTTCCTCACCAGTCGCCGTCGCTGTCATTTGCTCTTGTGGAATGATGACTGGCTCCTCGTAGTTCACGTTGATTTCTGCTGCGGAAGCATAACCGCCATTACCGGCTGTGGCCTCCAGCTTCACATACGATGCCGAAGTTGGTGCTAAAGCAGCATTTTTCTCAGTCGCATCATTTGCCCAGATGCCGTCAGCTACTTTTGTAAAATTCGTACCATCGTCACTAACATAAACGTTATAAGCCGTTATGATGCCATTCACGCCGCCGGCTTGTCTTGGCAAATATTTCAGATTTGTCACATTGTAGGTGCCGCCAAGGTTCAGGGTAATCGATTGCGGCAGCGAATTGCTCAAATCCCACTTTGTATGCCAGATTGTCCCGCTTTGTCCATCCAACACATTAGAGGCTGGATTATTTGCACCTGCCGTTTCCTGGCTAGTCGCCGTCGCCGTCATTTGCACCTGTGGAACACTGGGTGGAGGAATCTCCCCTCCTACCTGCACGGTAAAATCATCCATAACAAAGTCTGAGCTATTATTCGTCAGCTTCCTGATTCCGACCCATGTATTGCCTGACGTGCTTCCGGCAATCACTTTGGTAAATGTTTTCGTTGAAGTAACGGTATCGAAATTGACGGAGGATATTTCTCTTGTTCCGTCGCCGATAACCAAAGCGTAATCACCGGCTTGTTGATTCTGGTACTTGAAAGAAATTGTATAGTTTGTACCAGGCGCGAATCGAAGCGTTTGAGGCAATGTTCGATATAGAAGCCCGGTATTCTCCTTATGGGACATCAGCGACCAGTCTCCACTAATCACATGGTCAATCGGATTGCCGTTCCAGCCCTTTTGCGTGTAAGGCGCATGCAAGTTGGCCAAAGAAGTTCTAGGATCGGAGGTCGTCCCCCCCGCATCCGCCTTCACAAACGGATACCAGCCTGCATCAATGTGTTCAAAATCTTCTGCGAAGTATGCCCCTGTCGGGTTTGCCGACCGCTGCACTTTCATGAGATGAACATCATCAAACGTAATGGCGGCAGTACCTGGTTCACCCTGCAGATACAGCGTCGCTGTCGTTTGTCCTGCTGGGACATCAAACATTACGCGCATCCTCTGCATCTTGGTACCGTTTTTGGAATCTCCGCCTATGCTGTTGATGGCGAAAGAGCTATCTGTATAATTACTCACCTCGATTCCGCCGTAATCTTTGACCCCAATTCGGGCACGGCGCGTACCGTCCACTTGCACATAAACATAAGCCGAATAAGTTCCCGGCGAAAGTCCTGTAAGCTGCCCGCTGACGCTAACAGAATCACCGCTTGCGATTTTCAACTCGTATTGCCCGCGTGTATTTCGCTGAACGGATGCAGCCTGTTTATCGCCGGTTACCGTCCAGGATGAGAGATTTCCGCTATTGAAGCCCGGGTCTTTCACTGGCGTACCTTCTCCAAATTTCACATCCGGAGTTACAGGACCTGTTCCTTTGTAGACCACGTAAGGCGTATTCGCCAGAGCGTTAATTGCTACTTGGTTGCCATTAACGGTCAAATCTTGAATAAACTGTTTACCTTGATCCGTCAACTTGTAAAGCTTCACGGTTTGAAGCCCTGACCAGCTCACCGGAAGTGTCCAGGTCGTGGAACCCCCGTTAGCATTCCAGTGATATAGTTTATCTTCTGTTTTTGGACTCCAAGGAAGCAAGTACGATCCACCATTCAAGACCGTGATGCCATCCTTCTTGATGACTCTCGTGCCGGTAGCGTTGCTAACGCTTACATGATCTGTGAACTCGATGAAGTTATTCGTCCATTTCAGAATAGGGAAATGCTGCATATATTTCGTTGGCAGATTCGTCGTGAATGTCAGCTTGATCATGTCGTCATAATTCACTTTTCCTTGCCAACCTTCGTATGCTTCAAGCTCTGTACCGCCAAGCAGCGGATTGCGTGCGATCCAGGTATCTTTATGATGGTTGTGGATAAAACGGGCTATTTGACTATTGAAGCCCTTAGTTTCCTGACCGCCATAATTGTAGTCAACGGACCAATGATACCAAATCGCATCGTCCTCCATATACATGGGGAATTCTGTAGTAGTCGCCCATCCTAAACCATTCTGTTCCTGTGCCAGTCTTCTGCCGTCAAAGCCATTTTCAAACCAGGCATCATTATAAATGAAGTCGAGATTCGGCACTCTATCCTTTAATTCTTTCAAGCGGTTTAATCTAGCCCCTGTCGCAGCTTCGCTGCGCATTTGAGCTTTGTTATAATCAAAAGATAAGTCAAGCCAATCCCATCCTGGTTTATTCGGATCCACCAAATTCTCGCTAAAATATTTGGCTTGCGGACTTGCGCCTGTGGCGCTAATGTGCACCCCGAAATAACCTCCATATTTATGGCCTTCATTGACAAGGGTATTGATATCCGCATCTCCGCCTTGGCGTATGCCGATATTATTACCGTAATCCGCATGCGCGGAATCATGACCTTCTTGTTGATACCCTTTCAACTCGATAAATTGCTGAAGTCCATCCGTTCCCAGATAAATTCTTTTCGTTTCATCCAATGTCTTAAGGAATGGGTTCGTAGCCTGGCTGGCGAAATTAAAAGGAATTCGTTGAACAACCAGATCGGGAACCTTCTCACTGCCAAACGGACTTTTCGAAATGCTACGGTACGCAACGGCCCCGTCTTGCCAATCAACGCCGCCATCTCCGTTTGCATCCGGCGTGATGACAACTTTTTCATTAGGCAGCGGCTCGGTTGTGCTCATGCCCTCCGGTCTGTATACCCATGGCGCACTCCAGACGCCGGTACGGTAATAGTCTGTTTTATTTACCGTTTGTTTGTGAAGTCGATCATTATCCCAATCTGGGGAATAATCCTGAACTGCGTTCGTCCAGACGGCCCCCGCCAGTTGGTTCGTATTCAGTATGCTATACATATAATTTCCGGGAGAGCTATCAACGGCAGGAGTGCCGGTTACATTCAAGAACGTATCTCCGCTCCCGGCAACAGCCGTGTGCAGTCTTGTACCGGAAAATGCAGCTCCTGTTTGTGTACTTCTAACGGAAAGCAGGTTATGATTCGGGATCTCGAACGTGCTAACTTTGGTCGTACCACTCTCCGTGATTCCGGTAACATGATAATTCAATACATTCCCGACAACATCAAGATCGATGCTTATCGTAACTTCAATTGAAGGAATCGATAATGTATAAGATGCCTTCGAGCCCGTCTTACTAAATGTTACAGACGGGGTATAGCTTGTACCATTGATCTTGACTTCATTTAATGCATCTTCTTGACCATACATAACAGCGTTATTAGCTAGCCATTCATACTGCAGCACTCTAGGAAATGTGTCATCAACAGTCACTCTCATCACAGAAGATTCTATGGATTGTGATTGCGATTGCGATGCTGCAGCTATAACGGGAGTTGTAAATTTGGATACTGTTGTGTTGATACTCCCGACCGCTTGAACAGACATGCATAAAGCTAACATAACCGAAAATTTCTTGACCAGTCTCATCATCCCCTTAAATCAATTAACAACCGTTCCACTTTGCAACCTCAAACAAGTGACCGTGTTGGTCATTTTTTGTCACATGCTAACGCTTTCACAATGATTGTAATCTGATGTTAAGGATAAGAGAATGATATATTCTACAAATTCCCCCTCATTTTTTAACCAAATTTCATGAATCCTAATTGGATTCTCTCAACCTTTTTCGGGCAACCCCTGTACGGTAGGCCGCTTCAATAACAGCCTCTCTCACTTTTTCAACTACCTTCTGATTAAATACGCTGGGAATAATATACGTTTCGTTCAATTCATCGTCCGACACAACCGATGCGATCGCATGTGCTGCCGCAAGCTTCATCGATTCATTAATTTCGCTTGCCCTGCAATCCAAAGCTCCACGGAAAATGCCCGGGAAGCACAGCACGTTATTGATTTGATTTGGTTTGTCAGACCTTCCCGTAGCCATGACCCTAACGTAAGGCTTGGCCTGCTCCGGGTCAATCTCTGGGATCGGGTTCGCCATTGCGAAGACGATTGGATCTTTAGCCATGGACTGCACATGCTCCACCGTTAAAATATTCGGAGCCGATACGCCGATAAAAACATCTGCATCCTTGATAACCTCGGACAAGCCGCCGACCTCCAAGTTCGGATTCGTCAAGTGAGCAAACGCTGTCCAATGCGGGTTATCGTAATGGGACTCGCGATGAATGGCGCCAAAGCGGTCCACACCGATCAAATTACGCACACCGGCGGCGAGCAGCATCTTCGAGCATGCGATGCCCGCTGCACCGATCCCGCTCACTACGACCTTTATATCCGACATTTGTTTGCCGGTAATCTTGAGTGCATTCAATAATCCGGCCAGCAGGACGACAGCCGTCCCGTGCTGGTCGTCGTGAAACACCGGAATATCGAGTTCCTGTTTCAAACGTTCCTCAATTTCGAAGCACCGAGGGGATGAAATGTCCTCCAGATTGATGCCGCCGAATGCCGGAGCCAATGCTTTGACAATACGGACAATTTCGTCGGGGTCCTTTGTGTCCAGACAAATCGGAAATGCATCGACACCTGCGAATTCTTTGAACAGCATGGCCTTGCCTTCCATCACCGGCATGGCTGCCATCGGTCCGATATCGCCAAGCCCAAGTACAGCCGTTCCATCCGACACGACCGCGATCATATTCCTTTTTATCGTCAATGAATAGGCCTTGCTTGGCTGTTCCGCAATCGCTGTGCAAACCTGGGCTACACCTGGGGTGTATACCCGGGACAAATCGTCACGGTTTTTTACCGGCGTTTTGGAAGCAATCTCGATTTTCCCGCCCAAGTGCACGAGGAACGTGCGGTCCGATACGTGAATGACCTGGACACCGCTTAGCTTTTGAAGCAATTCATGGATGGATTGGCTGTGCGCTTGATCTAACACATTGACGGTTATATCGCGGACCGTATGGGTACGCCCGGAGGAGATAACATCAATTCCCACAATATCGCCATTAGTCCCTTCGATTACAGCGGCTATATCGCCTAGAGAGGTTTGTTCTTTATCGATTTGAAGCCGAAATATCATATACGTGCTGGTAACGTTTGAAATTGTCATATGTCTTTACACTCTCCTTTTAATTTTGTGAAAGTTTTTTTGTCTTGCTTCATTTCAAGCAATCGTGAAACTCCTATCAAGACGGCATCCGTTTCATCTCTCGCCACGCCATAGGCTGCTTCACCGATCAGCGCAGCCCGGGCGTCATTTTCAAGGATACAAGGCAATTCGAATACCCCTTCAAACCACTGTTCAAAAGGAAACCCTACAGCATCCGAGTATTTATCGTTGATCGATAATAGGGTTCGGCTTGTTGGATCCACCACTCCCGGCGCTGCTAGCCCGATCCCCGTACATTCGGAAATGGAAGATTTGCTATGGGAAAGTAATTGATAGATGGATCCTATTACATCCGAAAGACGTCTTAAAAGCCCTCCATGCGATAGGGCCGGTAATCTCATTTTTGAGATTACGGTCCCATTTTGGACCAAACCGATTTGGATGTCCGTCCCCCCAAAATCGATCGCTATGTGCATTTTGTCCCCGGCCCTTCTCATAGCTTGCGAAGAAGCCCCGCTATCAGTGCAGCCCTGACAGGAAGCTGATCGATTTCAACATGCTCGTTTTCTGCATGGATGCCTTCCCCAACAGCACCTAACCCGTCTAATGTCGGAATACCTAGAGCGGTTGTGAAATTCCCGTCGCTGCCTCCACCCACGGCTTCCTCCGTCAAGGAAAACCCTAATTCAGATGAGCATGCTGCGGCAAGTTTAAACAATTCTGCATTCCCCGCTGTTCTTTCCATCGGCGGGCGGTTGACGCCTCCGGAAATTTGCAGGGTAATCCCTTCAAGATGCGGCTTCATCCCATAAATGATTTGCGAAATCCTTTCACCCTCACTCATTTGGATGATTCGAAGGTCCACACCCAGTTCCGCCTGTTCGGCTACCACATTCTCTGTGCTTCCTCCCCTTACCAGGCCCACATTCAGGGTGGTGCCTAATTCATAGTCGGTGAGTGCGTGCAGAAATAAAATTTGATGAGCCATTTCCTGTATCGCGCTGATGCCATCCTGATGATGGTTCCCCGCATGCGCTGCCTTACCAGAAATCTTGATTCCAAACCGGCCAACCCCTTTACGGCTCGTTTTCAGTGCGCCTGTGCGCGCCGCGGCCGGCTCCGGCACGAGTACCGCCCGGCTCTGTACAGCGTCCCGCTCGATCCATTCACGGGACGTACCGCTTCCGACCTCTTCATCACTGGTGCATAAGAAAACAATCCGTTTAGTTAAAGGAATCCCCAACTCATGACAGGCTTTAACCGCCCAAAGAGCTTGGATGATCCCCCCCTTCATATCCAGAATGCCCGGTCCATACGCTCTGTTTCCATCTACACGGTAGGACAGCCTGCCCACATCCCAAACCGTGTCAAAATGTCCCAGGATTAAGATTTGCTCCTCGCCTTCTCCATAACGAAATCGCAGATGATCTCCCCTATGCACTTGAGGAATCACTTCAGGATCGAGGTGAAGATGTTTCTTAAACAGCTTTTGAATTTCTGCTCCACATTGATCTACCCTATCTTTCGAACGGGTGGGCGATTCGGCCAGCACAAGCGTTTTGAGATCATCCAGCATCTCATCTTGATGTTGTTTTAAGTATGCTAATACTTTATCCATCCAGTAAAATCCCCTTGTTGTTAGTTATTAGAAAGGTCCCCAGTTGATCCATACACCGATCATGATGAATATAATTCCAAGCAGAAACCAAACTGCCGTTAATGGAAGCATGAATCTAAGCCATTTGCCGTAGGAGATACCGCTCGTGGCGAGCACGCCCATCATGACGCCGGATGTCGGGTTGATGCAATTTACGACGCCTTCTCCAAACATGACCGCCTGCACAGTTACTTGGCGCGTTATATGCAACAAATCTGCCAAAGGGACAAGAATAGGCATAAGAACGGTAGCCTCCCCAGAACCGGAAGAGATTAAAAAGTGAAGAGCAGCACTTCCGAAAAACATGCCGATCGAAGCTGCCATTGGGGATAATGGAGCTAGCACATTTGCAAGCGCATTCACAATCGTATCCAAAATTTTTGCATCGTCCAGAATGATGCCCACGGCTCTGGCCATGCCCACTATGAGCGCCCCATAGACCATTTGTTTACACCCTTGCATGAATGTGGAAGCGATTTCATTTGCGCCCATTCGTGCAATCATCCCACAACCGATGGCCATAAAAATAAAGAGACCGGCCATTTCGTTTTCCGTCCATTTAAATTTCTGCGAGAAAATGATAAACCCCAGAAGAGATAATCCTGCAAAGGATAAGATGAATTTTTGTTGCAGTGTAACGGTTGTTTTACTGCCTGCTCCCTCATGATCGACTCCGGCCGTATCGCTGAGCCAGTCTGTGCCTAAGACACTTTTTGTCGGATCTTTTTGAATTTTGCGCGCATACCAGTAAATATAGAAAAGCGTAACAATAAGAAACGTTACATATATAATCATCCGGTAACCGATACCTGAGAAAAGCGGAAGTTCCGCGATACGCTGAGACAGTCCAAGCGTTTGAGGTGCAAATACCGGTACATTCCATCCGGCATAGGTTCCTAGATAGATAAGAGCGGCACCGAAAACAGGATCCAATTTCAATCCCCTTGCAATGACTAATCCTAAAGGTATAAAGGCAATAACGGAATTGACAACAATCCCGGTCGTTCCTAACACGGAAAATAGTAAGCCCACAGGGATGATTAATAGCAGCAGCCGATTATTGAATCGTGTAAGCGTCGACTTCAGAAGCGCATCAATAGCCCCTGATTTTTCAATGACAGCCAAAGCTCCGCTGGTAAAAAGAATAAGGAAAATAAGCGGTGCGCCTTTCACCATGCCTGCTTGGATCGTAGTAAAGAAGTCGACGAAGCCTGTAGGATTAGAAGGAACGGTATGATAGCTGCCCGGAACCGTTATGGTGATATCTCCTTTTTTTACCGTTTTGAAGACTCCCGACGGTAAAATATAGGTAGCCATAGCGCAGATTAACGCAACAAAAAATAATAGAACGTAAGCATCAGGCTGTGCAAATCTTCTTTTTTTCTTTTTTTTCTCTTGCGTCGTCTCTTGCTTTGTTAATAGTTCCATAAGGTTGTCTCCTCTCGTATTGTAATATCGTATTATTCCATGATTTTTTTCGTTATTTCAGGCACATAGATCATTTCATCTGTTCTTGGTTTAAAGTCAATCGATTTATTAACTCCGTACAAGCCCTGCTCATTGTATAGATAAATATGCGGTCTTTCATTGGCAACAATTTTTTGGATTTGCTGATATTGTGCAATCCGATCTTTAGGGTTCATATTGATTAACGCTGCACGCAGCAGATCGTCTACCTCTTTGTTGTGATAATCAAGTTCTGTTTTGGCTTTCTCCGAACGATATTTGTCAAGTGCGTTATCGGCATCGAATAAGGAGTTCCCATAAGACAGAAGAAATAACTCTTTATTCCTTCCAGCATTACGCATTTCACTAAACTTCGAACGTTCCATAAGCTCTAAGTTCACTTTAATGCCAACTTTACCCAACATCGCTTGAATCATCTCAGCAACATCTTTATCCTTCGTGTACACGCCAATAGGAGCTGACAAAGTAATCGTTAACCCATTCGCATATCCTGCTTCCTTCAATAGTTGCTTGGCTTTCTCCGGATTATACAGTGATGTATTAAAAAGAGACGGATCCGCACCGAAATTTCCAGGCGTGACGCGGGTACGCGTTGGTATCCCGTATCCTCCAAGCGTCGTGTCGATCAGTGTCTTCTTATCAATGGCAAGATCGATCGCTTCACGCACTTTAGGATCCGACGTCGCTAATCCTTTCGTGTTTCGAACAGCAAGTAATCCAACACGGTTGGAGGCAGATTTTAAGGTTGTTGCATCCTCTTGTGCATGAATGATATGAACCAAGTCGGGAGGAATATTGACAGCAATATCACTTCCTCCTGCCAAAAAATCGGTTATACGGTTCTTATCATCCGGAATTTTACGGAACACAACACGATCCCAATCTTTTATACGTCCACCATAAAACTGATTAAATGCTTCCAAAGTAATATGATCGTCGTGCACCCATTCCACGAATTGAAAGGGGCCAGAACCGACAGGATGCGTTAGAAAATAATCAAATCCATTTTTTTCAATATAGTTTTTCGGCAATATACCTGAACCTATTCTGGATAATCGGTTGAGCAACGCAGGCTGCGGCCCATCCGTTAAGATTTGGAATCTAAGATTGTCTATTATTCTGACTTCTGTAATTTGTTTATAATTGGGGTTTTCTTTCAGAGATTTGTCTTTGGCTACGCGTTCTAATGTAAACTTTACATCAGCAGCAGTTAATGAATCGCCATTATGAAAAGTAACATTTTTCTTTAATTTAAACTCCCAGGTCGTATCATCGATGACTTTAAAGCTTTCTACGAGGTCCGGCTTGATTTCCAGGTCCGAGCTCCGTTTAAACAAATAACTAAACATATTGATATGAATCGCTTCGGTCGAAATGGTATTGTGATTGTGAATGTCAAATGTGACCATGTCAGTCGGCATACCGATCGTCAGAATTTTGCTGCCGTTGTGATTATGTTTCTCTGCAGTCCGATGATCCGCTGTACCAAGAGGCTTGGAACAACCTGTAAAGACCATGAATGCACAGGATAAGACAAGCAATTGCCTAGCCCACATTTTCCTCCTCATAATCACCTTCTGTGACCCCCTTATCCTAGAATCTCTTTGCCAAAAGCTGTATTTACTTTAGGATGTTCTAATGTTCGGTGATTTATCATCCGCGGGATCATCATATTACGGTGAGTTTCATCCTACAACTGACAGTAATTTACCTAGCTTACGTCTAGAATCGAAGTGCCAGAAATACAAGCTGATTTTTGGGAGATAATAGTCAAATAAACGCCATTATTTTTCACAGCAGGAACACGATTCAAAAAAATGACGGATGACAGATCGAATAAAAAAGCAAAGCCATGATCGGCTTTGCTCTAGTTCATTTGCAATCGTGCACCTTCAATTTTTGTTTTGCATCCGATAATTCGCTGGCGTGGTGCCTGTTACATTTTTAAAAACACGTCCGAACGTTCTTTCCGTATAGCCCACCGCTTCAGCGATTTCATTTATAGATAAAGTACTGTTTACAAGCAAGTGTTTCGCCTTTTCAATTTTTAAATTAGCCGTAAATTGAACAAAGCTTTGGCCGGTCATTTTTTTAAATATACGGCTTAAATAGGATGGGTTAATTCCAAATTGTTCAGCAACGGAGGTCAAAGATTGCATTTGCGTTGCGGACTCATATAGATATTGTTTGACTGCTTCAACAGTTTGATACCCTCTGTTTTCATTCATAAGCTCAATTACCTTAAATACCTCTGGAAAAAAATCATGTTCAAACCAGTATTCAAGTTCATCGACTGTCTTCCATTGGGGAGGCGACGTTAAATCCCACCTGGCAGCTAACACTTGATTATCTGTGTTTTCATATAAGGCTCGCAGAACAGAGAAATACAGCATTTGTGAAGTTTGTATCAATCGAAGCGAGTTAATATTCGCATCGATCATAGTTTGAATCATATTTTTGAATAAACGCAGAGTCTCTTCCTGTTTGTTTTGTTTTAACTCTTTGATTAGTAATGCTTCTAATTCGTAAGGATATTGAAAGATATACGGAGACTTCATATCCCGAATAGCAATAATGCTGCCGGTCCCTTTTACTAACCTTTCCTTGAGGCACTCACTTGCTTCTCTATAAGAGTTGTGTAGCCCTTCTCTTAATGTATAAGCATTTCCAATACCTATTGAGATTGGGATGCTTAAATAGTTATGGACAGCACTTTGAATAGACTCGGCAACTTGAGTTGAAATGCCAGCGATATGACGTTCTTTCATTTGGGGAGGCGTACAGCAAATAACAATGACTTGCTTCATATCCAAAGATGGGAGCACTTGTCCATCTGTAAAATTTTGTTGAATCACTTCTTCGCATAAATTAGAGATTGCAAAAATTTGTAACGATGATTCATCTTCACTGAAACTCGATTCTGCAGAATCCAATTCAGGCTCCACAAGGATCGTCCAATACTTATTATGTTCATCCAACGAATATTCACGAAGGAAAGAATCAAATTGGTCAATGGATGGTTGGGATCCATGGAGCATACGATAGTACGTCAATTCTTTTATTGATAAGGTTTGCTTCCTGTTTTGTTCCTTAAGTTGAAGGATTTCCTCCCGCTCTTGTCGGAGAAACTCTGTCATGATTTTGCGTTCATCAAGAAATCGAACCTCATTATCTTTCACAAGGTCTCTAATCAACCGTGACAATGGTGAAAATATATAAGAATAAGATGGGATCAAAATTAGCATAGCGCCAATTAAAACGATGAGTTCAAGTTTAATCAAATACTGAAATATAGCTAACTTATAAGAGAAAAATGCATCCATTGGATACCGAACCGCCACGATCCATTCACTTGAAGACAACCTGCTAAATGTGGTGAACGTATTTCTCGAATGTTCGATGATGTAGCCGGTACGAGCAGGTGCATCCAAGATGTCCTTTAGCATCTGTTCCATATCCGCATCTAGAAATTGTCCTAATTTACGCTTATCCTCAGTTGAAATGATTTTTCCTGTGTCACTAATGATCAGGGATTCGTTAGGCAAATCCCCCTGACTGATTTTGACGATATTGTTTAAAGCTCGTTCCCTGATATGAATAGTTAAATAAGCTTGAGGAAAGTTTGATTGTACCGGCAGTGGTTGAAAAAACGAGATCACATTTTCTTCGGAGGATTGCTGAGTAAACATCCACATTGGTTTTCGTAACGCCTCAATCGTTTGATACAAGCGCATCGTATCGTCAGACATCGATGTGGATGGTATAATCCCGTTTGCACTTGAGATAAGTAAAACAACGCTGGGTATATATAAATCGGCACTATAAATATCTTTTACGTTCTTCGTATACGCATTCAATTTCTGCTGGATTTGTAACATCTGATCCGTTTGGTGTTCTAAATCCTTTACGTAAATTGCCTGTACAATCTCCTGATCCATCATAAGATTGGTAGCACTTTTCACAACTGATTCCAACAGTGAGTCCACATGCGAGGCAATCAAGCTATTCAACCGAACCTGATCTTCTATATGATGATTGTCAAAAACATTCGTTGCGTATCTATAACAACTAATTGTTATGAGCAAGGAAACCGTCATTACAGCTATTAAGGATATGGCCACTGTTTTTATAAAAAATTTCCCCTTAAACAACTTCAATGATCCCTCACCCCCAAACTATTGATTATTATTAATTTTGTCTTTTTAGATATAAATTAACGAACTTAGATAATAACATAAGTATCCACTTTTACAACCGTCATTAATTTACCGTCAGATTTTTACCATGCTTCACTGAAAGTATTTTTTTCGAACCGCAGCCACTCCCAATAATAACAAAGGCAAAAATAACCCGAATGTTGCTGCGTATGGCATCCATGTCTCTTTAAAAAAAGAGGCGGCGTAAGTACTATTCGGGTAGGCAACAATAGAAAAAACAATCAGAATCATCCCCATGGGAAAAGTTAAGAATCGGAAGTCCTTCAAATGAAACGTTTGACCAAAACCTAACAGGGATACATAGAAACAGAGGGTAGCCTTAAAATAAACACAAATAAATGCAACGTAAGCTATTATTACATCGATCCTTTGGTAAAAATCACCGATATTAATTTTTTTTGTTACGGTAAAACTCGCGAAAACATTGGCTGCCGTCAAATCAGGACCTAGAACCACAAGACAGAAGAACAGAGGAACCGTTAAAAAGATTCCCCCCATGAAGCCCCCTGTTAAAAAGTTTTTTTTGACTAAATCTAATCGATTCATGAAGGGGATAATCATAAGAAACACGACAAGCTCCAGGATTGGAGAACCGACAAACGGAATGATACCGCGTATGATCGGTTTAACCCCCCCTTCAAATACAGGTTGCAGTTTGATCAATTCGATTTCAGGCATTAGTCCGATCATAGCCATTAAATAAAATAGAATCAGTAAAGGAAATAATATTTCTGCCATGCGTGCAATTGTTTCGATCCCCAGTCTCGCTCCCATAATGATGATGCTCAGGAACAAAATATGGACGGCTTGGATCGGTGTTTGCGGCAGCAGGATCGTGATCAAATAATCGCCTATATTTCGAAGGACTAAACCGGAAAGCAAATAAAAGTGAGTACAAATCAATACGGATACGAGTTTGCCTAACCATTTGCCTAAAATCTTTTCGCTATATTGAACAATAGTCATATTCGGAAACATCGTCCCGATTCGATGAAATAAAAGTATGATTAACAATCCCAAAGCGACTCCCATTAATGCAGACAACCAGGCATCTTGTTTGGCTTCGGAGGCGATAAAAGACGGAATATATAAGATCGAGCTTCCAATTGTGAAAAGTGTCACTAATAAAGTAAATTGTTTGGACGTAATTTTCCCATTGTCGAACACCCCACTACCTCCTTCTTGCATCAAGTTCGTTACCTCGGTTTATCATTTGGATGTGGGAATACCAAACACGTTCCGAATTTTAGCAAAACCAAGCAATAGCAAAGGTAAGACGAGCCCAAATGTTCCAGCATAGAAAAATTGAGTATCTTTAAGAAAGGCTGCAATATAATGATCGCTCGGAGCAATAACAACCGATACTGCAACCATGAACATCCCTAAAGGCGCGCTAAGTGGACGAGCATTTTGGATGCCGAACAGGCCCGCAAACACAGCAAGGGACACATGGAAGTACATCACCCCTCGAATGAACGTTGAAATAAGCCAAATGAAAGCAATGATGGCTTCAATACGAGTCAGGAAGTCCCCGACATTAATCTTCTTGGCAAGCGCATAAGTTGGCGCTGAATTACTCGCCATAATTGCCGGGCCCAGAACGAGGATATTCAACAGAATGATGATGATTAGCAGGAATCCTCCTAGGCATGTACCGATATAGAAAGCTTTCCCCGCGGCTTTGCGATTGTTAACGAAAGGGAAAATCATTAAGAACTTAACAGGTGAAAACGAAAATACACTTACATAAAAGAGTGAAGCACGTATGATCGGGGTAACGCCGCTATCTAGCACAGGTTGGATATGACTTACCTTAATTTGGGGCGCTACGACTACAATGAACGTGATCAGCAAGATGAGAAAAGGGACAAATAATAGTTCAGCCGTTCGGCTAAAGGCTTCTACTCCCAGACGCGCAGCACCAATCACGATAGTTACATACAAGATAATTAATGCAACGCTCGGTGTTTCGGGCATCCAATACGTTTTAATAAAATTACTTACATGAAAAAGGTTTCCGGCACCAGTCGTTATTAGAAAGAAAAAAAAGCTGAAATTAATCAGTTTTCCAATCCACTTTCCGAACACTCTTTCAATGATTTGGTCCAAAGTAAGATCGGGAAACAAATGAGCGACTTTGATATATAACCATACAAGCATCAATCCAGCCGCGGTACCGAGTATAGCTGCCAGCCAAGCATCTTGTTTGGCGAAGGCCGCTAGCGGTGAGGGAGTATGCAAAATAACCGTGCCAACCGAGTACAATAGGACAAGAATCATAAACTGTCGAGGTGATATTTGTATTTTTCCAGGCACGATTGATTGTCCCCCCTCAATGTCTGCTTCTTATTTCAAGATGTTATTCAATAAATCACTAAACGGCTTGTATATGATGATGATCCAGTCGATGGGGTTCGGAATCTCAACATGTAAACTGATCAAGATGCTTAATACGGTTCCCACTACGAGCAAAATGGAAAATAGCCATAGTTCCTTCATGAACCGCCCTTTGAAGAGCGCAGGTGCTTCAAATATGAAGATGGCGCCAGCTGCAGCAAGGATTCCTGGAATCGCCCACATGTCCCATCACTCCTTCATCTTTTCCAGGACCGAATTCGAAACGGTTCCTAATCGGCGGGTTTTGACATCCGCTGTCACTTGAACTGGCAGGTTGGAAAACTCCTCGTCCCAATTTGTTTTCAGCTTCCTCCATGCCTTGGGATTGGCACGGTGAATCACCTCGCCAAAACCGAAAATATCGACTTTGTATTTCATTTGCACGCTTTCGATCGTATGCTTTATTATGGCTTCAAGTTTTTGATTCGCCCTCTTATCCAAATCGTCAATCGTTTCCTTCTTCGTAAAGTCGATCTTACACTCCACATCCTGGATATTTTGTTCGATTCGAATATGAATACTAATTTCGGGTCTGCCTTGAACAACTTTTCCTTTCACTTCCGTTTTCGAGTGGATAACCTCGGCCGTTATGTTTCCTCCGTCGGGACATCCCACAACACCGATGGTACGCTTCACTTTATCCTCGATATAGTTATATGACTTGCTTTCCTCTTCATTAAGCCAGCCCAGCAATTTATCTTTTTTCATGACTGCCAATCCCGTGTAATGCAGCATGCCGGGAGTATCTACCTTTTCCAGATTGTTCTTACTTGCTGCTTGTTCAGGATTTCCCGATATCTGGATTGTACTCAACACGGGATGTTTGCCTTCACTGATTAGATCAGACATCAGACTATCCAACTGGACAGGAACAGTTGGTGCCCATGTTTTTCTGGACACCTCGAGCGTACCAAACATAGTATTCGCGGAGAGTGTTTCTAATGGTGTTAACACCCCTAATAGTTCCCTTGCTGTCGTTCCCTTCGCTATAGCAAAGTAGAAGTCCGTTCGGATCTCGTTGTTTCTCGACAGGAAGTCAAGCGTATCGCGGATACCGTCCCTCGCAAGCTGTTCGCCGAAAATAAGCATTCGAATATGTGAAAAATAGAGGTGACGCGGAGTATCTGCCGACATTCTCCGGATGGCCTGAGGTACCGTTTCTCCTTTTGCATGATACAGCACAGACGGTGATCGGCCACTGCTTGCTTTCTTTGCAGATACTGCATTCGGATCCATGACCAGGACGGAGACTTCAAAATCGTTCCCTGCTTTATCGATGCCGATCACACCTGCAAAGGCAAGGTTATTAAGTTCGCGGCGACTCCAACAGCCGGTCAAGCTGATGAGCAGAATCAGAACAAATGGTAACAGGAACACTCCTCGTTTCACATCTAACAACTCCTTTGCCCATCTAATGCACTAGCCCTTTATTTTCGCGGTTCAGGTTTCTGCGATGGTGATTTTTGCCCACGAGTTACGTTCTTCTGACTGATGAGGCGTGGACGCGAAAACATGGCCCATCGGGGAAAACGGAAAATAGCATCCTTCTGATCAAGAGCTATCATGGGTGCAAAAGGACTCATATAGGGAACTCCGAAGGAGCGAAGACTGCACAGATGCAGTAAAATAGCAATAACTCCGACAAAAATCCCAAATAACCCGAAGGATGCGGCTAGCCCCATCATGGGTAACCGGAGCATGCGAAAGGTGTTGGACATGTTGTAAGAAGGAAAAATAAAGCTGCTAATCGCAGTCACTGCAACGACAATGACCATCGCAGCCGATACAATTCCCGCCTCGACGGCAGCCTGCCCAATGACTAAGGTACCGACGACGGACACCGCTGGACCGATGACTCTTGGCATGCGAAGACCGGCTTCCCTCAAGACCTCGAAAGCTACCTCCATCATTAGCGCTTCGATGAAGGCAGGAATGGGAACACCTTCCCGCTGAGCTGCCAACCCAAGCACCAGAGGTGTAGGCAGCATTTCTTGGTGAAACGTCGTTATCGCGATATATAGCGATGGAAAAAGTAAGGTGATAAAGATCCCGATGTAGCGCAGGATTCGAACAAGCGTGCTGATATCCGCGCGTTGATAATAGTCTTCAGCGGCATGTATGAAGGAAACAAACAACGCCGGAACGACAAGAACAAACGGGGTTCCATCGACCAGAATAGCGACTTTGCCTTCCAACAATTCGGCTGCAATGACATCCGGCCGTTCCGAGTTCTTAATGGTTGGAAAAGGTGTGTACGTTTCGTCTTGAATCAATTCCTCGATATAACCGCTTTCCAGGATACCGTCAATATCGATCCGGTCTAAACGTACGCGGACTTCCTCGATCACTTCATCGCTTGCGACTCCTTTGATGAACATGATGGCAACTTCGGTTTTGGTCACCCGTCCGATTTGTCTGGATTCCAGCCATAGATTCGGGTCTTTGATTTTTCGGCGAACCAAGGCGGTATTTGTACGCAGCGTTTCAGAGAAACCTTCATGAGGTCCGCGGACAACGGATTCGGTCGACGGTTCGTTGACCCCCCGGTCCTTCCAGCCCTGTACGCTGACAGCTACTCCCTTATCATATTCGTCTAGCAATATGACAGCCTCTCCGGACAAAATCGAGTTGTATAACGTATCGAAGTCGGTAAATTCTTTGATACCGCCGATCGTGAGGGCAAAATCCTTCAACCTCTGAAACATATCTGAGGGCGATAAAGGATTCTGGGGTTGATCCGTCAAATCCATCATGACCGATTCCGCAACGAAGTCATTGATTATTTTTTGATCCGCCAAGCCGTCGGTGTACAGAAGTCCCATTACCTGCGCACCGGATGGACTTAGGGATACCTCGCGGAAGATAATATCCGAACTGTTACCGAGAGCTTCTTTCACCCTCTGTATATTTTGTTTAAGGTTAGATTGAAGGTATTCTTTCCCGGTTGGACTCTCTATTGTAGATTTACTCCTAGACGACCGGTTCAACAACCGAGTAAATTTCATGGATGTGCTCCCTAGTTTTGATTTACAAACAATCCTAAGCTTTTGTACTTCTAAGGCAGCCGTTTAATCAGTATCTGTATAGCCCCAAATCATCACTTTTATTCGCTAATGCGGCAAATATCGTGTGCGGCTTGATGAAAAAAGGCCAGCCAGCAATCACTGGTTGACCTTATCTGTTAGGGACAACCATCTGAAGGCTGTCTCTCTCTATAAACCTTCGGACTTACACCCGTAACCCGATCAAGGGTATGGCTTCCTTGGTCACCAAAGTTGGCTGCATCAGGCAATTCGCTGATGCCAACACTATCGAGGACAATCACACTAATACGTTCGAAATGCATATCGTTTTTGTCTCCAGTAAACTTGAATGCTGGTATAAAATTACCTCTGAGTTAAAATACTAAAGATACTGAGTGAAAGGATCTACGACTGATGATTACTAACCTCTCTGATATTACGATCTTCTCAGATCTTCCTAAGGATTCCTTATCGCATATCGAACCTTTATTGAAGGAACGTCAGTTCAAAAAAAATCATGTACTCATGTTTGAAAATGATCTAAGTGAAGAAGTTTACTTAATTCGATCAGGAAAGCTGAAAGTGTATCGTCTAAGCGAAGATAGAGAAATTATTCTTAAAATTGCCATTCCGGGTGAAATTTTGGGTGAATCAGAAGCATTATCCAATCATAATTATCGAATTAGTACTGTTGAAGCTTTAGAGAATGTTTCAGCTTGGCAACTAGAAAAGCAAGATTTTCTTCATATCGTCGAGCAATATCCTTCTGTTCTAAGAAATGCTTATGCGATCCTTATTGAGCGAACACGCATACTCAATCGCTTAATTCGCTATTTGTCGTTTTATGATGTTCGGACAAGAACAGCAAATTTAATCACGGATCTGTATTATAACTTTGGAAAGCAGGAAGATAGCATTTGTAAAATAGACTTAAAGATAAATCAATCTTTTCTGGCTAATATGATCGGGGTTACAAGAGAATCCATATCCAAAACCCTGTCTGATTTTCAAGCCGAGGGAATTCTGGATATTCGAAATAAATATTTTTATATCTTAAATAAGGACAAACTTGAATCGATTTGTAACGATACTGAAGAGTTTCCAGAACTTCGAAAATGGGATA
The DNA here is from genome assembly GCF_031456485.1 of Bacillus sp. 3255. Taxonomy (NCBI): domain Bacteria; kingdom Bacillati; phylum Bacillota; class Bacilli; order Caryophanales; family Bacillaceae; genus Bacillus; species Bacillus sp. 3255. Next base: position 79,500 of record NZ_JAVDUS010000014.1, on the reverse strand, counting down.
ACCCATAGACATGTCTTGAATCAAATACAATTCTGTAAGTCAATTATTCCAGTTAACGCTTTAACGATATATTTGTTAACCAGTTTACAAATGTGATGTGAAATTGATAACTGAACGTGAAATTGCATTATGTTATGCTGTGATGGAATCGTTTTCTTAGCATATAGTTACAACAACAGGAGGCAGTTAACATGAGTTTTCATATTGAAGCTAAAGCTGGGGAAATTGCAGAATCTGTTTTATTACCCGGTGATCCATTACGTGCAAAGTATATTGCAGAATCTTTTTTGGAAGGTGCTGTTTGCTACAATAATGTTCGTGGAATGCTCGGTTATACAGGAACTTATAAAGGAAGTCGTGTATCGATTCAAGGTACAGGAATGGGTATGCCCTCTGCATCCATTTATATTCATGAGCTAATAAATAGTTATGGAGCAAAAAATCTAGTTCGTATCGGAACTTGTGGCGCCATACAATCTAATGTGAAAATTCGAGATGTTATTATTGGACAAGCAGCCGCGACAGATTCATCAATCGTTCGTAATAACTTCCCAGGATATGACTTCCCCCAAATTGGGAACTTTGGTTTAATAAAAAAGTCATACGAAATTGGAACTACAAAAGGTCTTAATCTTCACGTGGGTAATGTGCTGTCTTCAGATATTTTTTACACAGAAGACAATTCTACGGTGATGAAGCTGGGCCAACATGGCGTATTAGCTGTAGAAATGGAAACAGCAGGACTGTATTACCTTACTGCTAAATTTGGCGTAAATGGGTTGTCTCTTTTAACGGTTAGTGACCATCTCATCACGGGTGAGCAAACCACTGCACTCGAAAGACAAACCACGTTTAACGACATGATCGAAGTTGCTTTGGAAACCGTGACTCGATAAAGTAACGAAGCGATAATAATACCAGGCAATTCCCCCAAAAGTAACATCCGGGCCGTCATTGGAAGCGCTTCCTCAAATCGCAAAAAGAGAACAACAAAGGAGAACAGATCGGCTATGACTACAATAACGGCAGATGTGAGCACGAAGAAGGCTCTGGAATTTAATATGAAGAAAGCAGTGCCTGTTACCTTACTATTATTTCTACTATGTTTGATCATTGATAATTCGTTTAAGATCATTTCTGTTGATATGGCAAAGGATTTCCACGTTTCAGCGATAACAGTCAGCTGGCAAGCAACCCTAGCTGGCCTTGTGACTGGAATCGGGGCAGTGGTTTACGCAGCTTTGGCGGATTCCATTAGTATCCGAAAACTTTTTATCGCTGGGATCCTTTTGATATGTGCCGGTTCAGTTATGGGGTATATGTTTCAACATTCGTATTTGCTCGTTGTGATCTCACGAATTATCCAAACGGCGGGTCTAGCATCAGCTGAAACATTATATGTTATATTTGTAACCAAACATCTACCTGCCAATGAACAAAAGAAATTTCTAGGATTAAGTACAAGCAGTTTTGCTCTTTCGCAGCTTATTGGTACATTAACTGGCGGTTACGTTTCTACGTATTTCCATTGGACGTCTCTATTTTTAATTTCTTTAGTAGTCCTTTTAACACTTCCTTTTATTTTAAAGTATCTCCCTAAGGGAGAAGCTAAAAACAGTCATGTCGATGTATTAGGATTATTGCTAGTAGGAACCATTTCAGCAGCCCTACTCCTGTATATTACCGATTTCAATTGGATTTACCTGATCTTGTTCGTTATTGCAGTTACATTATTCCTTGTTTATATCAGTAAGAGCTCGAAAGCGTTTATTGGAATGTCATTCTTCAAAAATATACAGTTTATCTCCTTGCTTGGAGTTGCCTTTGTCATTTATTCTGTACAGTTAGCCTATATCTTCTTATTTCCATTCTTGCTTGAAAAGATCTATGGCTTGAAGCTAGATACCATTTCGCTATTAATGATTCCAGGCTTTATCGGAGCTACGATTGTCGGGGCTCTTTCCGGGAAAATTGCGAAGTATCTGGGAAGCAAGCAATGCATTACAATCGCGATGTCTTGTATTATAGTAAGCTTATTACTAGGCGCTTTCTTTTTACAAACTTCGGTTGTTGTACTCGTGATCTCCATGGTATTGTTCTCCAGCTCATTTGCATTCATGTACGCACCATTAATTGATTCTTGTATTCGTACGATTGAAAAAGATAAAGCTGGCACAGTAGTCGGATTTTATAACTTGACACTTAGTATCGCGATGTCAATCGGAATTGCCTATACTGCAGCTATGATGGATAATTTCCCATTAGGAAAAAGCTTCCTAGGAATTACGAGTAATTCAAATGCTTCCATGTTTAGTAACATCCTATTCATTCTCGTTCTCATTACCCTTTTGAGTTTATCTTTGTACTGGGTAATGGTAGGACGAAAAACGACGAAATAGAAAGCTATTTTAGTTCATCATTAGAACCTTAAGCCCTAAAATTTTAGGGCTCATTTTTTGATTGTAGTTCCGCGTAAATACGTACAATTTGGAAGTTTCAAAGGGAGAGGCGTGCCATATTATAGCACGCCCTTTAAAAAGTTATTATTTAGAAGACAAAATTAATTCGTTTCCAAATTCGTCTGCTATAGTCGCTTGGACTGATAGATCCTTTGCCTTTGTCTTTTTAGCTTTGAAACGAACTTCCAAAAGATCTTTGTCACCGTGTATGGCATGTTCCATACCTAAACTTGTCAAGATCAGCCGAACCGAACCTTCACTAGTTTTTGAGGCAATAACTGGGATACCTTGATCCAAGGAAGAGTAGCTATCAAATACATAATCATCAGGATTAAAAGAAATCCGGATATCTTCTGCTACAATATTGCCTTTGATGTCATCCAAAGAAATCTTAAAGACTGCTTCATCTTTCTTTTTACCAACTTTCTCCTGAAAAATCTTAATTTCGCTTTCAGGAGACCTAGCTAGTGCAAAGGTCTGACCAAGAAAAGACAGACACAGAACTACCGAACCTACAAACAACACTTTTTTCAAGACACATAACTCCTTTAAACTATCTGAATAACTTCGATATAAAATATCGGAATTAAAATCGGCGAATTTTGTAGTCTTTTGTTACCATTTTTTTCAACCCATGTATAGGTGAATGTACCTGCTATGACTTCCACCAATGCGCAAAAGACGCCCCCCCCCCAAATAAAGGAATACCGTTATCCTTGATCTGCATTCATTACTGCCCCTAAGCCGAGACTTTCCCTATAAGCCCTCGGACTTACACCCGTGACTTTCTTAAACACCCGGCTGAAGTGCTCCGAATTCATATAGCCGATCTTTTCAGACAGATCCATAATTTTATATCCCTTTTTTAACAACCGTTTAGACTCTTCAATGCGCAGATTCGTTACATATTGAATAAAGCTCTCGCCGACATTCTTCATAAACAGCCTGCTTAAATAATTTTCACTGACCCCAACCCATTGGCTAACCATACCTAGACTCAAATCCTCACAATAATGCTGATGAATGAATTCTTTCGCCTTCTCAACGATACTATAGGGCGAATTTACTTTTGGGCTTAGCTCATGAATATAACGATAAATATCTGAACAAACTTGCTTGATCCATTGTAATGTATCCTCAAGGGTATGAAATTCTTTTATTTGTTCAAAAGGATGACTATGGTCAAATACTCCCCCCCATTGAACTTCTCGGGTATACAGTAATGAGCTAAGCTCCCATAGGAAATCGGTTAGAATCAACCTTATTTCATGAACATCAAATCTTGCTTTTTCCTTCAATAGCTTCACATACTGGTCAAATTCAAGCTCCCATAGCGGCGCATTCTCCAGCTCAAGCAAACGTACAATTTCAATACCTCTCGCTTTTAGCGTAATTCTTAAATCAGCGCTAATTTCTAAGCAAGATTTGATTTTACTCTCAGGATAAAAGAACTTGTCATAGCCTTCAAAAAAACTCAAAGATACTAGGCTTCGCGCCTGATTGATTAACTTTTGCCAATGCATGCTCCCATCAACCGTATCGCTAATTCCCATTGCTACACGGACGTTCATATATTGCTCAAGTCTGGTTTTGATCAATGAAAGCGTAGTGTGAATCAATTTACGAATGGCTGTTTCACTTCTGAGCTGTGGAACGGTTAACAGAATGACGATTTCGTTCGCGTCCTCACAATGAACGATATGCTTCAAGAACGCCGAGTCCATCTCGGTTCTAATCGTCTGCTTAATCGCCGTCTTCGAAATCATCTCCGCTGGGCTATAAAGCGACAACGCAACAGCCACTTGGTTGATCTCGCCCAGCCAATCGCACACTTCAGAAACAATTCGTGAATACTCCATAACATTAGATTGGATATCTAAAGTGAGCAGCCCGGTAATCACTTTGTCTGGATCTACTTTTTCTTCTTTCACTTCATAGATCACTTGTGAAACATTCGAGGCACCAAGCTTTTTTAGCTGTTGCCGGGCTTTTTGCAGAACAGACAGAATGCTCCCCTCGTCCATATCTACTTTTACAATATAATCAAAGGCTCCAAGTATGAAGGCTTCACGAACATAACGAAAATCACAATATGCGCTCAGGATTATTGGAATTGGCTTTTTCATTGAATCTATAGATTGAATAGCGCCTAACAGTTCAATACCGTTCATTCTAGGCATCTGAATATCAACTAGCAATATATCGATATCATTACGCACTTGCAAAATAGCCAAAGCTTCCACGCCATCAGCAGCCTCAGCAACAATCTCCATATCTAGTTCTTTCCATACAATCAATTGGTGCATGGTCAGTCTCACAATGGGCTCATCGTCTACGATCATAACTTTATGCAAGCATCCATCATTCCCTTAAATAATTTAAGTAACAGCCTCGCACATCACCATATCCAAACAAATATTTAAGTCCATATTTGTGCTACATGGCATGCAATTCCAAATTGATAAGAAATAAACCAGCAACGATATAGATATTAGTTCCACTTTGGACTCCGTTACGGAATCTGTAAGTGTTTCTCCCAGTGCTCTCACTCTGTTCCCAAAAACAAAGATAACGGTCCCATTTTGGACCAATCTGATGTCGATATCATTACGTATTTTTGATATTTTCTTTCCAATTCATAATATTTTTATACATTAATTGATGTATTCAGTCCTAATTGGATTCTCTCAACTTTTTTCGGGCAGCCCCTGTACGGTAGGCCGCTTCAATAACAGCCTCTCTCACTTTTTCAACAACCTTCTGATTAAATACGCTGGGAATAATATACGTTTCGTTCAATTCATCGTCCGACACAACCGATGCGATCGCATGTGCTGCCGCAAGCTTCATCGATTCATTAATTTCGCTTGCCCGGCAATCCAAAGCTCCACGGAAAATGCCCGGGAAGCACAGCACGTTATTGATTTGATTTGGTTTGTCAGACCTTCCCGTAGCCATGACCCTAACGTAAGGCTTGGCCTGCTCCGGGTCAATCTCTGGGATCGGGTTCGCCATTGCGAAGACGATTGGATCTTTAGCCATGGACTGCACATGCTCCACCGTTAAAATATTCGGAGCCGATACGCCGATAAAAACATCTGCATCCTTGATAACCTCGGACAAGCCGCCGACCTCCAAGTTCGGATTCGTCAAGTGAGCAAACGCTGTCCAATGAGGGTTATCGTAATGGGACTCGCGATGAATGGCGCCAAAGCGGTCCACACCGATCAAATTACGCACACCGGCGGCGAGCAGCATCTTCGAGCATGCGATGCCCGCTGCACCGATCCCGCTCACTACGACCTTTATATCCGACATTTGTTTGCCGGTAATCTTGAGTGCATTCAATAATCCGGCCAGCAGGACGACAGCCGTCCCGTGCTGGTCGTCGTGAAACACCGGAATATCGAGTTCCTGTTTCAAACGCTCCTCAATTTCGAAGCACCGAGGGGATGAAATGTCCTCCAGATTGATGCCACCGAATGCCGGAGCCAATGCTTTGACAATACGGACGATTTCGTCGGGGTCCTTTGTGTCCAGACATATCGGAAATGCATCGACACCTGCGAATTCCTTGAACAGCATGGCCTTGCCTTCCATCACCGGCATGGCTGCCATCGGTCCGATATCGCCAAGCCCAAGAACAGCCGTTCCATCCGACACGACTGCGATCATATTTCTTTTGATCGTCAATGAGTAGGCCTTGCTCGGCTGTTCCGCAATCGCTGTGCAGATTTGGGCGACACCTGGGGTGTAGACCCGGGACAAATCGTCACGGTTTTTTACCGGCGTTTTGGAAGCAATCTCGATTTTCCCGCCCAAGTGCACGAGGAATGTGCGGTCCGATACGTGAATGACCTGGACACCGCTTAGCTTTTGAAGCAATTCATGGATGGATTGGCTGTGCGCTTGATCTACCACATTGACGGTTATATCGCGGACCGTATGGGTACGCCCGGAGGAGATAACATCAATTCCCACAATATCGCCATTAGTCCCTTCAATTACAGCGGCTATATCGCCTAGAGAGGTTAGCTCTTTATCGATTTGTAGCCGAAAGATCATATAAGTGCTGGCAACGTTTGAAACTGACATATGTTTGTACACTCTCCTTTTATCTTTGTGAACCGTTTTTTGGGACTGCATCATTTCAAGCAATCGTGAAACTCCTATCAAGACGGCATCCGTTTCATCTCTCGCCACGCCATAGGCAGTTTCACCAAGCAGCGCAGCCCGGGCGTCATTTTCAAGGATGCAAGGCAATTCGAATACCCCTTCAAACCACTGTTCAAAAGGAAACCCTACAGCGTCCGAATATTTATCGTTAATCGATAATAGGGTTCGGCTTGTTGGATCCACCACTCCCGGCGCTGCTAGCCCGATCCCCGTACATTCGGAAATGGAAGATTTGCTATGGGAAAGTAATTGATAGATGGATCCTATTACATCCGAAAGACGTCTTAAAAGCCCTCCATGCGATAGGCCCGGTAATCTCATTTTTGAGATTACGGTCCCATTTTGGACCAAACCGATTTGGATGTCCGTCCCCCCAAAGTCAATCACTATGTGCAAATATCATCCTGCCTCCACTTTTTCAATGATTATTAGTTGAACCTATTATTTCTTTTTCACTAAATACATAGCAAGAAGCAAGCCAATAGGAAAATAGGCATTGAATAGGCAAATAAGCATACGTGGCATTTATTTTGTGAGCGGCTGCACAATTTTTTTACAGCAAACTGTAAAAAAATTGTGCAATTTAAAACAAAAAAAGAACACGGATTATGTTCCGTGTTCAATTCCGCAGCCGTATACATAGCTATATAAATGGACAACTTCGTCGTTCAATATGAACGAAGCCTGGATGAGAGAATTCTCAACTCCTCACGATACTTCATGACCGTACGCCGTGATATTTGAATGCCATCTTTATTCAGTAAATCGGTCATTTGTTGGTCAGATAATGGCCTTTTCTTATCTTCACGTTCCACAAGCAGTTTAATTTTAGTTCTGATGCTTTCGGCCGAAGCCTCTTCACCACTTACCGTTGATACACCGAACGGGAAAAAGTACTTCAATGCATACACGCCTTGTGGTGTAAGAATATATTTATTCTGTACAGCACGGCTGATCGTCGACTCATGAAGCCCTAATTGGGCAGCAACTACTTTTAAATTCATCGGTTTTAAGCAGCTGACACCTTTTTCCAAGAACGCGTTCTGTTCTTTCACGATAATTTCAATGACCCGGCGCAGCGTTATTTTTCTTTGAGCCAATCCCCACAACAGTTGCTCTGCATCCTGGAGCTGGTTTCGCACATAAGCGGATATGTCTCCTGATATATTTCCCGTAAAAAGCGAGCGGTATTCCTTGTTCATTATGACTTTCGGGAGAAAGGCATCTGTCATCGTAATTGCGTACTCGCCGTCAACTTTCTGGACTTTTGCATCCGGCTGGATATAGGATTGCTGTTGATGGCCGAACGCAAGACCGGGCCTTGGATTCAATGTGCGAATATACGCGATCGCATCCAGTAGTATATCAATGGAGATGTCCAGTTTATCCGCCAACTGCTTTCGGTTTCCATTAGCCAACTCTTGCATGTGATTAACAATCAATTCTGCAGCCCATGGGTCCGGGCTTGAGTCCCGCTGAATTTGCAGCAGCAAACACTCTTTCAAGTCCCGCGCTGCTATCCCGGCCGGTTCCAGGCTTTGAAGGCACGCAAGCGCATACAAAACTTCCTTTTCATCAGCATGGCAAGCCGCCAGAGCCTCATCTACGGAAATCTCCAGGTATCCCGATTCATTCAAATTCCCCGCCAAGTATTGAGCAATTGCAAGCGTGCTCTTAGGTATATTCGCAAGTCTCAGCTGAGCTAACAGCGCCGTCTCTGCCGTTTCACCCGGCCTGCTCAAGTTGTTCAACCAGCGATCCTTATGGTCGATGCCCGCCGTCCCACCTTTATTACTGCCGTTAATGCCGGTGGAGGGCCATTCTATGTCCAAAAACGGATTATCTGTCGCTTTATTTTGAATAAAATCGACCAGTTCATCCGAAGCTATTTGCAAAATAAAAATCGATTGCTTTAGCTGAGGCGTTAGATTCAGTTGGGTCGTTTGTGTCGCTTCGGCTGCAAGTTTCAGAATCATCATGTGACACCCCTATACCAAACTTCTATTAAGATTTATTGTAAAAGAATCAATTGCGAAATGATACTGGATATTTGCGTGAAATTACTGCAACAGCCGGTGTTCAATGAAGAACATCGGCTCTTGCGTTATACATGGCGATTACGGTTCCAAGCCGATCTTTTCGATAAAAAACCGCCGTGGAACATATTCGGTTCATAAGAAACGACAAATGCTTGCGGGTCTTTGAGCAATATTTCATGATAAAGCCGCTGCTGCTCCTTGCGGGAAATGACTATGGAAATGACCCACCGAGCACCTTCCTTGCCTTCACCCTGCCATACGGTAACCCCATAGCCTTTGGACCTTAATTCCTCAGCTATATAACTGAACTCGGCTTTCGTTACGGCCTGCACGGTGACAAACCCGAGGGCAAGCCGCTCCTCGATTTTCGTTCCGATCAGGACACCCAGCCCATAGCTTAGACAGTACACGATCAAATTGACAGGTTCGTCCAAATGATCCAGCACGATTTTGAAGCCGATGACATAGATTCCGATTTCGACCGCACTCATCAAGGCCGCGACGTAGCGAAATCCTTTGACCATCAGGATAAAGCGAATTGTCAGCATGGAGACGTAAATCACTTGCAGGACGAGAATGATCAACAGTGTCGTCATCGGGATAAAATGGAATAGCTCATTCATTTCCCTCCAAACTCAATGACGTTACGGCCGACATTGACGCAAGAATGGTCGTGGAAGCTGTCAAACGCCTGATTAATTTGGTCCAGGTGAATGCGGGATAGCACCAATTCATCCAGCTGGAATTTGCCCTCCAAATAGAGCTGCGCGATAATCGGGAAATCCCGGAACGGATGCACATCGCCATAGAAGCTTCCTTTTAAAATTTTGCCGACGCGATGAAAGCCTCCTGCCGGAAGCGCCAACTCCTTTTTCGGATTGAACGCGCCGATCACCACGGTCGTGCCGCCTTTGCGCGTACCCTGCCAGGCGGACGTCGCCGCATGCGTATTGCCCGTACAATCGATGGCATAATGAACGCCGAAGCCACCGGTCAGCTCCTTCAGCGCCTCGGCGGCGTTGACATCGCCGACGCCCACGGTATGCGTGGCGCCGAACTTCTTGGCGATCTCCAGATTTTGCTCTTTCAAGTCGCATGCGATGATTTTGGAAGCGCCGGCAATCCGCGCGCCCTGAATTGCATTCACGCCTACGCCTCCAATGCCGAAGACGGCGACCGTCGAGCCGGGTCTCACTTCCGCCGCGCGGACAGCGGCTCCGTAGCCTGTCGCGACACCGCAGCCGATCAAGGAAGCTTGCGCAAAAGGCATATCATCCGGCAGTTTGACGCAGCTCATTTCAGGAACAACCGTATACTCGGCAAAGGTGGACAACAAGGAGTTGTGATATACCTGTTTGCCGTCCTTGCTAATGCGCGTTGTGCCGTCGAGCAGCGTGCCCGCGAACATCGGGCCGAACGCGGACTCACACAAATTCACTTTGCCCGTCTGGCAAAATTCACAGGTACCGCAAAACGGCACCCAGCTTAAGGCCACTTTATCGCCAGGCTTGACGGTTCTGACATTCGGTCCGACTTCAACGACAATTCCGGCGCCTTCATGACCTAGAATCGTCGGGATAGGCGTCGTTTCGTCAAGTAGTGCATTGTAATCACTGTGACAGACGCCTGTCGCTTCTATTTTGACTAGCACCTCATTCGCCTGAGGCGGGGCAAGATCGACTTCCGTAATCACTAGCGGTTTCCCGATTTCTGTCATGACGGCTGCTTTCATTTTCATAATGCGACGTCCTCCTAAGACAATAGTTTAATGAGCGATCCAGATCGCTTTCGATTTGGTATAAGAACTTAAGGAATGTATCGCGTATTCCTTGCCCCAGCCGCTTTGTCTAAACCCTCCGAACGGACTCGCGTAATCGTAACAGCCATAGCGGTTGACAAACACTTGTCCAGCATCCAACTGCTTCGCAACCCGGTGCGCTCTTGACACATCGTTCGTCCATAGTCCTGCGGCCAAACCGTAGATCGAGTCGTTCGCAAGCCGAACCGCTTCTTCTTCTGTATCAAAAGGAATCACAACGAGCACAGGCCCGAAAATCTCTTCTTGTGCCACGATCATATCATTCGTCACATCGGCCAGGATCGTTGGCCGGACGAAATAACCATTGGCATTGTCGCCTTCTATGTCCCGATAGCCGCCAGCAGCAATGCGGGCGCCCTGGTCGACACCTTTTTGAATGTAGCCTAGGATGCTTTCCATATGCGCTTTGGATACTTGCGGGCCTTGATTCGCATCCGGGTCGAATTGGTCACCCAAGCGGTAGCTGTCCGCAAACTCGGCAAGTTTCGCAACGACAGTTTCATAGATGGGCCTTTCCACAAACAGCCGCGTGGGAGCGGAGCATTTTTCCCCTTTATGCGTGAATAGTCCGTAAAAGGAACGCTCGATTGCCGCTGCCATATTCGGCGCATCGGCGAATAAAATATTCGGCGATTTGCCGCCAAGCTCAAGTGTCACAGGCTTCAGATTCGAATCCGCGGAATCGTGAACGAGCTGCTTGCCGACACCCGTGCTTCCGGTAAACGAGACTTTATCTACGCCCATATGACGCGTTATATAGGAACCGATGCGGCCCTCGCCGAGAATGAGGTTGATCGTCCCCTTCGGCAAAAGACCGGAATCATGAATGATTTCAAATAAACGGATGATCGAATAGCTCGTCGTGCTTGACGGCTTGAATACGACCGTATTGCCCATCGCCAGCGCTGGAGCCAGCTTCCAGACGCCCATAACGATCGGGAAGTTCCAAGGTACGATTTGACCGCATACACCGATCGGGTCTTTGGTTGTAAAACTAGTAAAATTGCCCTCTACCGGGTTCACTTCGCCATAGAATTTATCTACCCAGCCTCCGTAATACTCAAATAATTCGGCGGCTTCCGTCACGTCATCCGCATAAGCTTCCTTGTATAGCTTTCCGTTGTCCAGCGCCTCTAACGTCGCCAGCTCCTCATGATGCTCGCGAATGAGCGAGGCAATCCGCCACATGACGCGCCCCCGTTCTTTGCGGGACATCGACTTCCATTCCCCTTGCTCAAACGCCTGACGTGCGGCAGCTACCGCCAGGTTCACATCTTCTTCATTCGCGCCGCGGAAGTTCCCAAGCACTTGCCCGTTAGCCGGATTGATCGAGCTAAGCAGCGAGCCTCTGCCTTCCACCCATTCTCCGCCAATATATAGAGATTTCGTTATTTTTAACCAATCCTTTGCCCAGTCCAATCGGGCATGCCGAATGTTACTCATGCTTCTCTCTCCTCCCGAATTTTACAATGATCTGCTCCGGTTTCCATTGCTTTAGCCACTCCGCTACCTGTGTATACCCGTATGTTTCCTTCAAATCAACGATCAGCGGAATGAAACTGTCTGCGTAACGCTTGCATGTTTCTTCATTGACCGTGATACCGGCCAAGCACCGATAATCGAATATATCTGCCGTGCGGGCGAGCATCTGTATACTGTCGAGCAGTAGCGTGCCGATGAAACCGTCAGCCAAGTTCAAATGCACCTCGCCGAGCTCTACCGCCGACTGGATAATCGCATCATTGCCGCCGATCAGCAGACCGCAATGGATTACCGTTTCCGGAATGACCGGATTGACTTTACCTGGAAAAAAGGAGGATCCTGCCTGCACCGCAGGAAGCGTCAGCTCGGATAATCCGGTTTCGGGGCCTGAAGCGAGCAGCCGCAAATCTTTGGCCAATTTTACGAGCACTGCTGATGTGAGCCGAATTTCTGCTGACAAACGGCCTAAATCGTCCGGATATTGCGCTGCATCATACAGATTCGCCCGCAATCGCAGAGGAAGCGCTGTTATTTCGGCGAGCACAGGGACAATTGCTTGACGGTAATTCAAGCTGGCTCCTGTGCCGGAGCCGATCACAGTCCCGCCCAGATTGATGTGATGAATGCCATCCACCGCATGATCCACTGCTTCCAGCCGGCGCCACAACGCAGATGCCGTCGCCTGAAACAAAACCCCTGCCGATACGCGCATCCCGTCCTGCCAGCAGGTGCGGGCGATCGTTGTTACCGGCTCCAGCTCCAATGCCTTTGCTTCTAGCGTTGCTATGATGCGAAGCAAGTTCATCTTTAACGACTTCGCTGACTCAATGAGCGCAATACGAATTGCCGTGTGGCATACGTCGGCTGTCGATTGGGACGCATTCACATGATCCGCGGGATGCACATCTCCCCCCGCCAGACCGGCGATCACTTCGTTCACGTTTATGTTGATGCCGATACTCCCGCCGCCGTGGAAGGCGTCTACGGGAAATTGATCCGTATACTCGCCTTTGATCAACTTATCACAAGCGGCGATGATCGCGTCCCTGATCGGTTCGCCGATCGTCCCGTCTTGCGAATTGGCGATTGCCGCCGCTTTTTTCACAGCTGCGAGCGCGCGAATGTAAGCAGGAAATTGCGCCAGGGTCCGGCCTGAGTAGCTCATATTGGCGACCGTTCGCGCCGTCTGTATGCCGTACAAGGCATCATCCGGGATATGCAGCGATCCGAACACATCATTAACTTCCCGCATAAGTACGTCCGTGTTCTTCCATTTGATCCAGGATCGTATCAATATCGATTGTCCCTATACGGCAATTCATGTGATTGACAACCGTCAGTTCCTTTACTCTTGTTTCAACCAAACGGGTGAATACATCCTTCACGCTTTCTTCTAGCTGAACGACATCGTAGCTGCTGACGACAGGCCCTTTTTCCCAATTCTTCACATCAAGAATGTCGCTGATTTTGAGTAGATTCATCCGCCGGTAAATGTCTCTGTCGCCGACCAGCTTTTTCACAAAATCATTGACAGGGCTCGTAATTATCGCATACGGAGTATCGAACTGGACGATTCGACCGCTCTGCATCACCACGATTCGATCGGCAAGCCGGAAGGCTTCATCCACATCGTGAGTAACGAAAAGAATCGTTTTCTTCGTCTTGCGCTGAATGCGCCGCAGTTCATCCTGTAAGCTGAGCCGCGTGATGGCATCGATCGCGCCGAACGGTTCATCCATTAAGAGAATGCTTGGATCGGCGGCCAGTGCGCGGGCAATGCCGACTCTTTGCTGCTGGCCGCCGGACAGCTGGCTCGGCAGCCGTTTGCGGAAAACTTTCGGATCGAGGTGCACCATCTCCAGCAGCTCGTCGATACGCTCGGAAATCACCTTCTCATTCCAGCTAAGCAGGCGTGGAACTACGGCAATGTTATCTTCGATCCGCATATGCGGAAACAGCCCATTCTGCTGAATGACATAACCGATCCGGCGGCGCAGCGTCTCCGGCTGCATCGCCATGATGTCCGTCCCGTCAATCTCGATCGTGCCCGAAGTGGGCTCATACAATCGGTTGGTCATCTTGAGCAGCGTCGTTTTTCCGCATCCCGAAGGACCCAGGAAGACGATAAACTCGCCTTCCTGGACGGATAAATTGACATGGTCGACAGCTGGAGCCATAGCACCTGGATACTGTTTAAACACCTGTTTGTAATTAATGCTCATCAGTTACTCACCTCATCAGAAATTCAAATTGACAGAACGGAAGTGCGAAGGCTGGATCTAGCCTCCGTCCACTCCCCCATCGATGTACAACATTGCTTGTATTGTAAGCAAAGCGACTTCAGCGCTATTTGATAAGTTTGTTTTCTTTAAGGAATGTTTTGGCTACATCTTCAATTTCTTGCTTCTCAGGACCGTCAACCTGCCAGTTCAATTTTTGAATGGCTTTGTCATCCAGCAGCTTGGATAATTGATTCAGGCGATCCTTAATTTTCGGTTCCGCACTCAGCTTCTCATTGCGAATCAGCGGCGCTACCTGATAAGCCGGGAAGAAGCCTACATCGTCTTTCAGCTGGACCAATCCCATGCCGACAATTTGTCCGTCGGTTCCTACGGAAACCGTCACATCCGATTGCCCGTCTTTCAACGGATTGTAACGAAGGCTGTAATCGATCTGGAATTGCTTCTTGAACTTGAAACCGCCTTTATCTTTAAATACTTTTTGCAATCCAGGCAGCGAATCCTCGCGTACATCGAATTCCTGCGGATAGGAAAGTGTTAGCTCGTTAGAATTTGCAGCCAGATCCGAGATCGTTACAAGCTTATATTTGTCAGCCGTCTCTTTCTTCACTGCAAAGCCGTAAGTGGCGTTCTCTTGTGCCGAATCCAGCCACGTGAGGTTCCATTGTTTGAAGCCGTCGGCCAGCGTTTGCTCCACCTTCTTCTGATCCTTCTCCACCGGCTGCTTGAGCATAACCGTCAGGCCTGTCCCCGTATATTCCGGATAAATGTCCAGGTCGCCTTTTTTCAACGCTTCAAATGTCGGAGCCGTACCTCCCAGGCTTAACTTCCGCGTTACTTTAATACCCATATCTTCGAAGATTTCGGCATACATCTCGCCAATCAAATGGTTTTCCGTGTTATCTTTGGAACCGACAGTCAGAGCAAGCTTACTTGACGAGGCTCCGTCCGTTGAAGCTGTCTTCGTGCTGCCGCAGCCAGCCAGTGCTACTGCTGTAATCGTTAGAACGGATAGTACCAAAATGCGTTTTTTCATATGAATGTCCCCTTTATCAAATAGATTTAATTTTTCAATCGCCTTGTGGGCTGCATTGATCATTTATCAGTAATAACTCAAACGCTTTTGAATGTAAGCGAATACACTTTCGCTTGCGATCGCCAACAACGCGACGGGTACAGCTCCAATGAGCAAGTAGCTTTTCGACATCATGCTGACGCCATTGATAATATAGCTGCCCAGCCCGCTTCCGCCAATCAATACGGCCAGCGTCGCACTCGCGATAACCTCCACGGAAGCCGAGCGAACGCCTGCCAGCATAACTGGAAGAGCAAGCGGAAACTCGACTTTGAACACCGTCTGCAGCGGCGTCATGCCCATTCCTTTGGCGGCTTCCTTGACACCAGCGTCGATTTCGCGAAACGCAACATAGGTGTTAATAATGATGGGTGGACAAGCGAGCACGATCAAAGCAAGCAGCGCGGGCAAAAAACCAACCCCCAGCACCGGCATGGCCAAAGCCAGAATCGCGAGACTCGGTACGACACGGAACATATTGATGCCGTTAATGATATAGTTGGCCACTGCCAGCTTTCTGGAAATCCAGATGCCAAGCGGAACGCAAATGAGCAGCGCGACGCCTACGGCCGTGAGACTGAGTACGAGGTGGCTAAGCAAGTTGCTCCAAAATACGGAAGCGTTTTCTTGAAAATACGTTTGAATTTCTTTCCGAAGCACGGATGGTTACCTCCTTTAGCAGCGCTACGCCAATTTCGGACGAAGCAGCTTCTCAATCAATCTAAACAAACCATCTGCAGCGATGGCCAACAACGTAATCGCGATGGTTCCCGCAATAATTTTGCCGGTATGCTGATGATTCAAGCCTTGAAAAATAAGCGTTCCCAATCCGCCTCCACCGATCCAGGCTGCAATGGTCCCGATCGAGATGATGGATACGGTTGCAATTCGAATTCCAGCCAGAATGACTGGAACGGACAGCGGCATCTCAATTTTCCAAACGATTTGCCATTTGCTCATGCCCATTCCTTTGGCCGCTTCGAGCATCATCGGATCGATGCCTTTAATGGCCGATATGATATTCCGGACCAAAATCATCTGGGCATAAGCGACGAGCCCGATCGTTGCCGTTTTGACGCCCAGTCCGGTATACGGAATCAATGCCGCATAGAGCGCCATGCTCGGTATCGTATACACGATGCCCAGCATACCGGTCACCGGCGTGTGGAGCCGCCGGTACTTCGCGACCAAGAAACCGATCGGAAAAGCGAACAGTAAGGCCATCCCGAGCGATGTAAACGTCAAGAGGACGTGTTCTCCAAACAAGGCCCCTACCTTTTCCCAATTGTTGAATAAATAGCTCATCAGCTTTCACCTACATACACGTGCTTGTAATCATAACTTTCAAGCGCTTCTTCATCGAGTTCGATACCGAGCCCCGTCGTATCCGATGCTTTGAAAGGCAAGTCCAAAGGAAGCAGATTATGTTTGATATCGCTTGCAGTAATTTTCATCTTGTCACCTCTTCTATTTGGATGACTATATACAGAGCAAGAAGCGTGCCAATAGAAAAAACCGACGTTGAATAAGCAAATAAACATATGAGGCTCCGATTTTGTAAGCGATTGCACAAAATTTTTACGGCAAACTGTAAAAAAATTGCGCAATTTCAATATAAAAAGAACACGGTTTATTTTCCGTGTTCATCGATTCAAAATATGATTTTGCAGCAAAAATTCGCGGGCTATTTGGGTCACATCCTTATGCAGAATATCGACCTGGTACATCAATTCCATCATATTGCTATTATTGACGACTTGAGCAATGGGTCTGATGATATCGCTGATCTCTTTATTTTGATCGAGCGTATTTTTGAGAATAACCGGAGCCGTGTGGTACGGCGGAAACGAATGCCGGTCATCCTCGATAACCACCAGATGAAGTTCTTTAATCCGGGGATCGGTGGCAAGACCAATCACTACTTCTACACGTGACTCTTTGACAGCCTGCGGCAGCAGGCTTGTATCCATGGCAACAATTTGATTGCGGGGGATGGTAAAATCATAAATTTCCTGAAGCCGTTTCACGCCATCTTCCCTCTGCAAGTATTCATCGTTCGTGGCGAACTTCATTGAAGCCCGGTTCCCCTCAAAAACGCGAATCAGATCCGATATGGTCCGAATGCCAAGCTGCCGCGCGATATCGTCCCGCATCAGCAGCGCCCAGCTGCTGTTAAACTCACTTCGCGGCAGCCAGACGATCCCTTTCTCCGCATCGGATGCCAAGACGGCTCGATACACTTCGTCCGGATCGAACAGCACAGCTTGTTTCTGATAATATTGCCTCGCCGTCGTCGTATATTCCCAATACAAGTCGATGACCCCCGCCTCCATCGCAGAGCGGACCGCATCGCTATCGAGTGTAACCATCTCATTCACCGGATATCCGTGCTCACGCAGCACAAGCGAGGTCATTTTCATCAATAAATATTGCTCCGTTATCGACTTGGATCCGACCGTTATTCTCGTTTTGTTGAGAGGAAGCGGTTTATGGCTTACATTTGGCGCATCCAAGGCTCCGCGGTTACAGGACAATAGGAAGGCCATCAGTAGAACCCCCAACAACGAGCTACATAACAATTTGTATTTCGTCATCGTTTGATCTTCTTCATTTTATGGATTAACGTGTTACGGGAAATGCCCAGCAGATCCGCTGCTTTCGTCTGGTTTCCCTTGACGCGGAGCAGCGCGTCCTCGATCATCTTTTCCTCGACCTCTTCGAGCACGTCTTGCAGCTTGCCGGCCGGAGATTCCACTGGTTTCGTTTCAATGGAATCCGAAAGATTGGGAGGCAAATCTCCGATATGCAGATGGCCGGTCGTTTTCATAATATGCATCCGCTCCAGCACATTGAACAGTTCCCGTATGTTGCCTTGCCAAGGCAAAGTTTCAAGCATTTTTTTGAGCTCATCGGAGGCAGTCACCGATTTGCCGTATTTCAAATTGAGATCCTTCAACTTTAGTTGGATAAGCACCTTGATGTCCTCTTTACGTTCGCGCAGCGGCGGCAAAACAATTTCCACCAGGTTCAAACGGTAGTATAAGTCCTCGCGAAACTTGCCGCTGCGTACGAAATCCTGAATATTCCGGTTCGTCGCGGCAATAATGCGTACATCCACCTGGCGCTCTTGATGACTTCCAAGCCGTATAATCCGCTTTTCTTCGATGACATGCAGCAGCTTTGCCTGGGTTGCAAGGGACATCTCGCCAATCTCATCTAGGAAAATGGTGCCCTGATTGGCTGCCTCGAATTTGCCGATGCGCGTATCGATCGCGCCTGTGAAAGCCCCTTTTTCATAGCCGAACAATTCGCTCTCCAACAGGTTCTCCGGAATCGCCGCACAATTGAGGGATATAAACGGGTGCTGATGGCGATGGCTCATCTGATGAACCCATTTAGCAAGCGCCGTTTTGCCGACTCCGCTCTCTCCGAGCAGCAAAATGCTGGCATCGGTTTGATTGACCCGCTCGAGCATCTCGCGAATTTGCTTCATTCTGTCGCTTACAAATGCCATAGTGCCCGTAAATTCTTCAGTGTCCGTTAGCGGCAGAACCGTCTGAATCTTTTCGGCCAACACTTTCAATTCAATCGGTTTGTTGAAATAGTCTGCAGCGCCGAGCTTCATCGCCATTACTGCATTTTCCACATTTCCGTATGCGGTCAGCATAAAAACGAGCAAATACGGATGCTTCTGTTTAATCGCCTGGAGCACATCCAGTCCGGTCATATCCGTGAGCATATAGTCCAAGATGACTGCTCCGTAGGTAAGCCGCTCTATCAGACCGATAGCCGTCTTGCCATCGTGGGCTGTGTCGACTTGATAGCCGCAGCGTTCCAATTTGATGGCAATATTCCGGCATAACTTCACTTCGTCGTCTACTACCAGAATTCTGTGTGTCATTCAGCTTCCTCCTACGCCCGTATTGGAAATTTACAAATGACTGTCGTCCCTGCGTGAAGCACGCTTTCGATCTGGATTTCTCCTCCGTGTTCTTGGATAATCTCACTCGCGATCGTCAGGCCGATGCCGGTGCCCTGCTCCTTAGTGGTGAAAAACGGATTAAACAGCCATTGCATATCACTTTGGGTAATGCCTTGTCCGGAATCTTCGATGCTTACTTCCAGGTACGGCTTTCTCACATTTATGTTAATCTTCAGAACGCCGCCGCCCGGCATCGCATCAAGACTGTTCAAAAACAGATTTAAAAACAGTTGAATCAGTTTATTCGATTTTCCGCGAGTCAGCGGCAATTCGGGTGCATAACTTTTGACAGCATGGACGTGCAGTTCGTTAAATTTAATCCGCAGCAAATGAAGCACCCGATCGACAAGCTGATCGATTTCGATCCAGGTTTCATCTTCATTTTTGGTTTTGGCAAAAGACAGAAATTGATTCACAATCCCGCTCATCCGAGCAATTTCCTCGTCGATATCGGCCACGAGCATCCGGATCAATTCGGGGTTTTGCAACTCTTCCGTCATCTCGTCCTTCAATAACTCCGCGCTGCTGGCCAGTACGGCAAGCGGGTTTTTCAACTCGTGTGCCACGCCCGCCGTAACTTGTCCCATTTGGGCGAGTTTTTCTCTTTGATTGACCTGCTCTTCCAGCAATTTTATCTGCGTAACATCCTGCAGGACAGCTAACATCCCGTTTTGGAATGGTGCCGTTACGATGCGAACGATAATTCGCTCGCCTCTTGCTCCAAGAATTGCCAACTCGGTTTCCCCATGGATCGACGGAATAGCTGAAAGTTCCGGTATGACCGAAATTTGCCGATTCGACGGATCCGTCCACCTAACTTGAAACAGCTGCGCAAATTTATCATTCGCATGCGTAACCACCCCTTCATGATTGATCGTAACCAACGCAAAAGGAATACCCTCAATCACATCTCGAAGAAAACGTTCCTTGAAATCCAGTTCCCGCGTGAGCGCCTTCATCGTGACGGTCAACTGGCTCAGTTCATCCTTCGTCTGTTCCCGTTCCTTGAATGAGGTTTCAATGGCATGATCCTGCTTGTATTTCATGGCAAATCGGGTCAAATGTATAATCGGATAAAGCAGTTGTCTCATTCCCAGAACAATAGTAAACAAGGTCAGTGCGAAAATCGACAAAAAACTAATGGTAAGCGCCTGGCCAAGCCTCTTGACGGGTTGAAAAGCGAGTTCCTTGGGAATGCCGAGCGCAAGTCCCCAGTTATCCCGAATTTGCTGAAAGGCGATGATGCTCTCCCGACCTTGATAGAAGCTGGTAACCAGGTCCGAATCGCCTACGGTCAATCGTTCACCGATAGGATCCTGACTGAAATCCTGTCCAAGAATGGATTCGTCTGAAGATGCGATAACTCTTCCATTCAGATCGAGCAAGTAACTGAACCCTTCGCGGCTCGCGCTCATCGTCCTAAGCATCTCAGATAAATAATCCCGGCTTAGCTCAGCTACGAGTGCACCGTGAAACACTCTGTCTTTATAGTAAACAGGAACGGCAATCGTCACCGCCATTTCCTGCCTGGAATTCGGAATCAACCCGGAGACCATATACGTATAGCTCCAACGCACATGCTCCAGACCCGGATAGGTAAAAGAAACCGATTGCATATCCGGAGAAAAAGGGGCTTCAAAGCGCAGCTTGGACTCGTTGTCAACATAATAAATGGAATGGATCATGGAGCTTTTGGCAATCGTCTGCCTTGCATTCTCGTACATCGTTTTTTCATCGGTTCGAAATGCGAGATTTTGGCCGGCTATGAGCTGAAGCTGGAGCACCACATCAGTAATTTCCGCATTCAAACGCTTCACGACCGCATCCGCTGCAATCAAATTGTCGCGGGAAATATGCTCCTCCATCGTATGCTGCGCGAAATTCACAATGAAACGGTATATAATGATTGTTGGTATGATCAAAACTAGCGAAAAGATCCATAAGTACTTCTGCGTTAGCCGGCTGGTAAAGGCTTGAAAGAAAAATGCCATCGTCTCTCACCCCTTTTTAGACAGACCCATCATATTCTAAGTATCATGACCCGTCAATGTGAAGTGTATTCTGTTTTCTCCAAACTTGGATCCCTCTGGAATCGTATGCGTCTCTGACCTTTTGCTTTCCGCAAGCAAAAGTCCCCCCGATACCACATCGTTCTGTGACCCAAAAAGCTCCGGAGCCTCCCCGACCCACGCAACCGCAGTTACTGT
The DNA here is from genome assembly GCF_031456485.1 of Bacillus sp. 3255. Taxonomy (NCBI): domain Bacteria; kingdom Bacillati; phylum Bacillota; class Bacilli; order Caryophanales; family Bacillaceae; genus Bacillus; species Bacillus sp. 3255. The sequence continues at coordinate 58,021 of NZ_JAVDUS010000014.1, read as the reverse complement.
GTAGTGTTAAAATCACGTTCTGACATTAATCTTACAATAACCTCTTCTATGAAGATAAAGAATACGGTTCGAGTTTTTTCAAAGGCTAACAGACTTGCGTTTTGAGTAGATCTTGTTAAGTAAAAAATATTATCAACTTCAAAAGTTAAAGAGTTATCATACTCTTCCAAAATTAGCATGATTTCTGCCCCACAAGATTTGGCCGAATTAAATAGGTTTTCAAATGAAGTAAATTTACCAGTTACTGAAAAAACGATCAAAAGAGTTTCTTTATCAACCAAATTTTGAGCATATGTTTGACTTTGGGTCGCAAATATATTTTTTTTCGTTAAGGGAGCAAGCTTATATGAAAAATATTCCACACAGAAAAATGATGGACCTAAACCGAATAGAACGATTTTATTGTATTTCTTAAATATTTTCAAAAAATTATCAATCAAAACAGGATTAAAGTTCTCTATAAAGTTTTTTAATCTTTCAAGCTCATTTGATTTTTTTTTGTCTTCTGAAACGATTTTCTGACCTCCAAAATACTGCTTATACTGTTTAAAACTTTCAAACCCTAATTTTCTAACAAGTTTTGATATTTGGGATGGAGATACCTGACAAAAATGAGCTGCATCCAATATTTTAAGATTGTTGTTTTGTACAATAGCCTCTGTAATTTTGTTATGGACTGAAAGCTCTAGCTGACTTAATTTGTTTACATTTATATTTAACATATTTCCTCTTTTCTACATATTCCGATTAGTTTGATCATAGATCCTGTTCATTTTATATCATTCATTTTATGTTAGTAGCCACGATTGTCAAGATGAGTTGACGGGTATTCATTATTTTCAGCAGTTTCTTTACCCAAGCATTAGTTTTAAAGAAATTTTCTATTCTTAAACCGTTTAAATTATATAAAAAGAAAATTTTCCTTGATTTTAGATTTTGATGTGATATTATGAGTATGAAATTGAGATGTTGAGAAAGTATATGAGCATAAAAATATAGGTTTGAGAAAGTGGGTGTAAGCTTGAAAAATCATATCAAAGATTTCTCGTTGGATTTTTTTAGCCTTAAAGGAAAAATTGCAATCATCACTGGAGGAAATTCCGGGTTGGGACAAGGCTTTGCACTGGCACTTGCGAAAGCAGGGGCGGACATCTTTGCAGTCAGCATAGCTGATGACAATGATGAAACAAGAAAATTGATTGAAGCAGAAGGTGTGAAGTATCACCTTATGATTGCGGACATTACGAAAGATGGTATCTGTAACAAAGTCGCGGAAGAATGTATCAGAATTTACGGCAAAATAGATATTCTCATGAATAACGCTGGTATTTGTATAAACGAACCGGATGTAACCAAGTTTACAAGAGTTCAATGGGATCGAATGATCTCCCTCAATTTAACCGCTTGTTTTGAATTATCTCACGAGGTAGCTAAATTTATGATTCCACAAAATAGTGGAAAAATCATTAATACGTGTTCTTTGTTTTCTTACCTTGGAGGGCAATGGTCACCTGCATACGCAGCAAGCAAGCACGGTTTAGCCGGTTTTACTAAAGCTTATTGTGATGAATTAGCGCAATTTAATATTCAAGTTAACGGCATTGCACCTGGGTATTTTGCTACTGAAATTACAACCTCGACACGAGCAAACCCAGTAGCTAATCAACGTATTTTAGACCATATTCCTGCAAATAGATGGGGTCATATTTTAGATCTAATGGGTACCGTAGTATTTCTAGCTTCAGATGCTTCCAATTATGTTAATGGCACCTTGGTTAATGTTGATGGCGGATACTTAGTAAGATAAGAGATAATAATTCATATTAAGGGGAAATGGATACCATGAATAAAGAACAATTATTAACCGAATTGAAGTCTATTATTCCAGTGGAACAAATCAATACAGATTCTGAAGCACTTTTTGATGCAGCGGCAGATCGTTATAAAAAGTATGCAAAAGCCAAAAAAGCCCTTGATGTTCCCATTCCATTGGCCATTGTATATCCGTACTCAGCAGAAGAAGTGAAGTCACTTCTAATGTACTGTAATGATAATAATATCAATGTTATTCCTAGAAGCGGTAAAACAGCTACAGAAGGCGGTCTTGAGAACTGGAAAGAAGCCACGTTGGTGATCGACGGATCGAAAATGAACAAAATTCTCAAAATTGACCCATATAATATGCAAGCAACTGTGCAAGCTGGTGTGATCCTGCAATCATTAGAGGATGAATTGCGTAAAATTGGTTACACGACAGGTCACTCTCCACAGTCCAAACCGGTTGCACAATATGGTGGATTATTGGCAACTAGAAGTATTGGACAATTTTCTACTTTGTACGGCGCCATTGAAGACATGGTTATTGGGTTGGAATGCGTATTTCCTAACGGACACATTTCCAGAATAAAAAATGTTCCAAGAAGAGCTGGCGGACCCGATATTCGGCATATTGCCATTGGTAACGAAGGAACTCTGTGCTATATAACAGAAGTTACAGTTAAAATCTTTAAATACTACCCTGACAATCATGTTTTCCACGGTTATCTTATTAAAGATGTTGATACAGGTATTAAAATTTTAAGGGAAGTAATTGTGAACGGTTTCAAACCCTCGGTTGCACGTGTGTATTCCGAAGAAGATGCAAGACAACATTTTTCACATTTCTATAAAGACAAATGTGTTTTAATTTTTATGTCAGAAGGACCGCTAAGTATTGTTAAAGCAACTGTAGAAGGAATTGAAGCAGCAGTTTCTAAATTCCAAGATGGCATCGTCGAAAAAGTAGAAGACCACTATATTGAGAAATGGTTTAATCACTTGAATTGGACACAACAATCTATTGATAATGAATTCCAGAGAATGGTTGACTTTGGCAAACATGATGGATTTACAACAGAGGTATCTGCAGATTGGGAAAACATTATTAAGATTTATCACAATGTAATGAATAGGGTTAGGGAAGAATTTGACAGAATAGAAGATATAACAATGCTTGGTGGACACTCCTCCCATAGCTATATGAATGGAACAAATATGTATTTTGTATATAACTACAACATTAATTGCGCACCGGAAGATGAGATGCGAATTTATCATCATCCAATCCATGCTATTATTATCGAAGAAACATTAAAACTTGGTGGTTCCATGTGTCATCACCATGGTATTGGGAAGTACCGCACCGAATGGACTAAAGAAGAGCACGGTTCTGCCTATTATATGTTGCAAAAATTAAAAGAAGCTTTTGATCCTAATGGCATCATGAATTTTGGTACCATCTTCCCTCAAGAAGAAGGAATGAAATATATAAAGGGACGAAACTGAGGTGATTTTGTGAGCAAGTATGTAATGGGTATTGATAATGGCTCACAAAGTACGAAAGTAGCTATATATGATTTAGATGGAAATGAAGTTGCTTTCGGTTCAAATAAGTTAAGGGAAACGTTATCACCTGAACCAGGTGTAGTTATACATCCTGATGATGATTTATGGGACAGTGTGTACGGAGGTATTAAAAACTGTCTGGCTAACTTTAAAGGCGATCCTGCACATATTGCCGGAATTGGTTTATGTACAATTAGATGTTGTCGTGTTTTGTTAAAAGAAAATGGCCATCCAGCTTATCCAGTGATAAGCTGGATGGACGCAAGACTTAATAAACCTTATGAACATACGGATGAACAAGTCAAGTATGTTACGACAACTTCTGGCTATCTTGGCTTTAGACTGACAGGTGAATTTAAGGATACAGCTTCTAACTATGAGGTTCACTGGCCATTAAACCGCGAAACGTTAGAGTGGTCCAATGATGATGAAGTCATGAAAGCAAACGGCTTGAAAAGAGAGATGTTATTTGATCTCGTTAAGCCGGGAGATAAGTTGGGAACGTTACGCCCAGAATTGGCTCGTGAATTCGGTTTAAATAAAGGTATACCAGTAGTAGCGACAGCAAATGATAAAGCTGTAGAGGTCTTGGGCTCCGGAATTAAGGACGAGGGATCCATTATGATATCTCTGGGAACATTTATTTCCTCTATGCTGTTTAGAAATGAATATTATGAAAATGCTCGTAATTTCTTCCCTACACTCGCATGTATTCCATTTAAATATGTTTATGAATCAAATGGAATACGACGCGGTATGTGGACAGTTAGTTGGTTTAAGAAACTAATTGGTGAAGAACTTGTTACTCATGCAGAAAAGCTGGATATATCGGAAGAGGAATATTTGAATTTGAAAGCACAAGATGTTCCTGTGGGTAGCGAAGGACTGATCACCATTTTAGACTGGTTGTCTTCTTCATCTTTCCCTTATAGAAAGGGAATTATGATAGGTTTCGATCAGCGCCATACAAAATACCACATATACCGCTCTATATTAGAAGCGATTTCATTCAATATTAAAAATAATATTGATGAGATGTTAGAGGAAATCGACGTGGAGTTATATGAATTAGTTGTAATAGGTGGGGGCTCTAAAAGTGATTTGCTTATGCAAATCATTGCTGATCTCTTTGGATTGCCAGTGCATAGACGTGAAGGCAGTAGCAGTGCGTGTCTAGGAGCAGCTATATGCGCATGCCACTATTTGGAGGTCTACAAAGATTTTTATGAGGCTGCGAATAAAATGGTTAAAACTGAACGAACTTTTCTGCCAAGCCAAAAGAATCACGAATTCTACAATCAAATTAACAATAATATCGTTAAAAATATAAGAGCGCATACAGATGAGATTTTAAAGCAAACTTATCCAATCTTTCACTAAAGGGTGTTAACCTATGGAAGCAAGTGGTTATAAAAGGTATTTTCAGTTTTTGCTAATCGTTCTAGCGGCAGGATCCATATATCCTCTTATCTATTTAAAAACAAATTATCAAGAAACGATTTTGGAAGTTTACGGAATAACTCTTGCGGATTTGAATGGTATCTTCTCTGTTTTGGGTATCGCTTTTCTGTTGGGGTATTTTCCAAGCGGTTGGCTAGCTGATCGATTCTCCTCAAAAAAGCTTATATTCATTTCACTATTGGTTTGTGGACTTAATGGAATTTGGTTCGCTCAAGTTCCGAGTTATCCAATCGTTTTAATTATATTTGCCATTTGGGGTTTTTTCTCCGTATTCACCTTTTGGGCAGCCCATTTAAAACTTGTTAAGCTAATTGCCAAGAAAGAAGAAGAAGGAAGATTTTTCGGTGCTTTAGATGGCGGTCGTGGTGTAGTAGAAGCTATATTAGCTAGTATTGCAATATTTATATTTACTAGCACATTGGGAGGCAGCACAGAATATTTTCATAAAAAAGAAGCCCTGCAATTTGTTATTTACATGTATTCCGTTGTGCTGATACTGGTTTCAATCCTTTTTATAGTCTTTATTAAAGAAGATAGCTCTTCTTCTAATGAAGCAGAATCTTCATCCAAAGTAGAAACCAATACTAAAGTTAATGCTAAACTTTTCAAAAAAATATTTAGCAATAAGTTTGTATGGCTGCTAGGTGGCATCATTTCAATGTCATACATTGTGACATGGTCTGTTTATTATCTAGGTGGTTTTTTACAAACGAATATAAAAATTGATGCAGCAACTGTAGGTAAAGTGACAGTTCTAATGCTTTGGATGCGACCGATTGGTGGATTTATTGGCGGTTATTTAGGAGATAAATTCGGAAAGAGTAGTATCTTAATATTAGCCTTAGGGCTGTCCACAACTTCTTTATTAGCTTTAGTACTCTTGCCAATTACTTTGCCTCATCTTTACTTTAATTTCCTGGTCATATTATCCGGATTGATGATCTATACCATTAGAGGACTCTACTGGTCGTTACTTGGCGATTGCCAAATAGATAAAGAGATTCTCGGTCTTGCAATCGGAGTTATCTCCTTTATAGGATATTTGCCGGATATTGTAATACCAATCGCGAATATTTATTTCTTTAAAACATACGGAGCCAACGGCGGTTATAATGCGTTTTTTAGTTTTTGTGCATTGGCAAGTGTAGTTGCTATTTTAATAACTATATTATTTAGAGTATCCGTAAAGAAAAACAGTGAACGAGTAATCGAAACAACAGAATCAAGTATTGCAAACTGAACTAACGTCAATCAATTGTAAGCGCTCGCGAATTTGCCGGTGAAGAAATCACCGTTCAATGACGTGAGCGTTTGTGCATCAGATTACTATACTCGATTCTCGATCTACTTACCTGGGTGATAGATAAGTACGATTCTTTCTTCGAGCAACATAACCAGCTCAATTGAGAACATTCTCCTGTATTGGAAGATGAGTAACTTTTGATGAAATTATGTCCCATGTTCATGGAATAACCCTTACAGCTACTAACAAATCATATTCAAAGAGATCAAGAACCATTTTCATTCAATATTTTGCATTAATTTCCAACGATGTGATTGTACCACACTCAAAAGTTACCCTTCTTGAATTCTTTAACACAGGGGAAACAAGAGCCCTGAACTTCTCTCTTTGCCATATTGTATTTAAACGTTCAAATTTATTATAACTTTTTTTCCACATTGCAACTTTATCTAAAAAAATAAATAAAAAACAACAACAACAAAAAAAAAATGTGATATTCCATAATTAATTAGAAAACGGAGCCCGCAAATCCGCGTGCTCCGTTTCCATTGTTTCTTAATTCACTAGAATTCGATGACCGTCGCGGCGGAAATGTACTGCATAAATATACATGCGATTTTTCCATCCATCATTATCATTAACTATCTCGAATCCCCCAGCGCAAGAAGATTTTCGCATCGCTTTAACATCCTGCAGAGGAGGCAGACCAAAAGCCTTCGGTATTCCCGATTGAATTGCGACGGACTTTCATAGCCTAATGTCAATGGGCAGTCGTTGCACCCACGGGACCGCTAAACATCATTCGCCTGGCTTCCTGAAGTCGAAGATACTCATGTCCAGGATTTTGCGAGTTCCTCAACGGTAAAAAAACGTGCGTAATTTTCTTTGATCCATTGGATCGCCTTACCGACTCGGAGTTTTTCGATATGCATTAAGAGCTCATCACTTAACCAGTTGTTCTGTTTGTCCTTATGCACCTATTCCTACCTGGAAGATTAAAAAACTTCCTTTTATACTCATCGGCACAGCAATGTGCTTTCTGTTACTTGGGACTAATCACTTTTATCTGTTTTCTTTCTTCTGCCGATAAAGGCTGAATGTAGGAGTAGTTTCCCTTCGGAGCTGCACCTTTAATTGAACCCTGCTTAAAACCGCTTGCTCCGCCTGGTGCAGCAACACGCAATCCAAAAGTATTCATGACAGTCGCGATAGGAGTACTAGTACTTATAGATCCATCACTGGTACCAGCAAAATTAAGGGCAGCCGCAAAATGATCGCTTTTACGCAACCATACTCCCCCTGAATCTCCAGACCGGTCGATATTTGTCCCTGAAATAGTAATCTGATTATCAAATTGCAAAGTGGCATTTTCTACATTTCCTATGTCGTAGCCTGAGATTTTGGCGCTCACACCAATGGCTTGAATGATGCCTGTTACAAAGCCTGTTGTGCGCCCTGATTTAACAAGTGTTGCTCCGAGCTGGGGGCTAAGTAAATGACCTGGAACTACTATTAGGTTGGGATGATTGCGAACTCCGCCAATCAGATATCGTGGATTGAGTAGGTTATCGGAAACAGGTTTGGCTATAGCTGCATCCATAAAGTTGACTTGATTTAGTCTTAACGGCACAAACAAAAAAGGTCGACCAATAAAATCGCCTGGTTTGAACTGACCATTCTCAAAAGGGGCGGGCTGATATAGCCCTACAGAAAATTTGTTTGCACGAACAAGGACATGATTGTTACTGAGAATATACGGTTTACCGTTTCTGGTCACAACAATTAGTCCTGCTGTACCAACAGAACCATGTTTAGGAGCTGCTAAATAACCAATACTGACTCCGGCTGGTACCGGACGTATCCTTTGTCGGAAAATAATTTGACTTCTTTGAGAAACCTTTTTCTTCGCTCCCGCCGGGTTCCGATTTATCTTTCTAACGAGCTTTAGCTTTCTTTTCATTGTTGATGCTGCCCCTGTTCTGAATTGGCCTGATGCAATGATACGAACCGGGATGCTTGTCCCCATTATTTTCGTTACCATTTGTTTAACTTCCGTAGCCGCGATGTTTTTTCGAGTGTAAATGATGATGGCAGCACCGCAATCCGGTCTCTCCGGATTCGCGTATCCGATACCCACCCCTACAATTTCCGGACGGCTTAATAATTTCATGGAAATCTTGTTCTTTTGCAAAAAGGCCTGATACATAGTAGCCAAGAGGCATTCCTCCAATATTGTGGAATGCTACAGCATATGAAAATCATTTAATTCCGGGAATATCACTTGCCCATTGATTGTCCAAAATAGGAAACCTTTTCATTATTGGACCTTCTATTTTGATAAAAATGGGGTAGGCAAATGTCATCATTGCCTATTCAAAGTTCCTCAGCTCCATTACTTTTACGATAAAAAGGCAAACGATCAATGTTGTCGTTGTTGTATTTTTACTCATTTTTTTATATCAATATATATTTCTAAAGAATTCTGCAACAAATCGTCTAAGGAATTAGAATTATGGATCCATTCTAAAGATTTCTGGAATTTGACAACAAAAAAAAAAAAAAAAAAAAAAATGTGATGTTTCATAATAAATTATAAAACGGAGCCCGCAAACCCGCGGCGCTCCGTTTATTTTGTTTCATAATAAAATAAATTTGTCCATTCCTTTATCCCGTAAGACCCAGTGTTTCAAAATTATTTATAGTAAAAAATTCCACATATACATTTATGCAGCAATATGCATTTCCAATTAGCTGTTACTAACAGTAGCGGCAGCCATGACTGAAATGAATACTCGTGGCTGCTGCTAGTTTTTCAATTTCATTTAATTTAACAAACAAGCAGCTGATTATTAAGCCGGCTGCCGCGGTGTTCATATTGAGCTAACGTTCCCGTGGAACCGGCAGCCCGATGATCGGCTGCCACGCCATTCGAGTGCCCTAATTATTATCCTTGAGTGGGGGCATCCTCGTCCTCAAATTCATGGTACTCATCCCAATCACATTCATCCCCGTCTTCAAAGCCAACGCTTTCAAGGTAAAGATTGAAGTAATGCTCGAAATCCGAATAAATCGGCTATGATGTCTTTACACCTTTATCTTCCCAAAGTTTCACCCTAATTTCGTCTAGTAATTCCAGTATGGTTTCGAATGCGATATCACGATAAGGTTGCTTCGAATGACATGCCTCATACAATTTATTTGCATATGACTTAAATGAGTCGCCATTAATGATAGTCATAATTACGGATTGAATCAGCGTCTTCTTGATATACCTCGGCTGATAATATCTCATGAAGTAATGAACATTTTCAGAGAGCACAAGATAAGGATTAGCCTCTAACTTGTCAATTCTATAGCGATTTACTTGCCCCCCTCTGCGTACATTTTTGATGAGTTTTTTTCTTCAAGTGAGGTAATAGCCAATTTTACCGTGGATTCACTAATACCCAAATTACATGCAATAGTTTCTTGAGAAGGAAAGGCTTCTACGTTCTCACCTATATGAGATAGGATATCTAGTAACACGCCTCGTTCATTCATGCTTAAGCCATAGCACTTTCTAAGCATATGAGGATACGGAATGTAATACTTGTTATGATGGAACGTTGAATGAAAACTGTGCCAATTCTAATTCAACGATAGCTCTATCAGTCTTTCTTGGATATTTTTCGCCATGCGAATACTCCCTATCAATTTTGGATTTGTTTAATACGAGTGGGCAGTTAGCCAAACCGCCCTCTTCTATGTAAACTGCTCGTCAACAGAGTTCTTTCTTCGAAGTAACAATCGCTTTAATAGTCAGTTCAGTTGCGGACAATATCAAAATTCTTTAACTTAGCCGCCCTACTATAAATAGTCGTGCTATCCATTCTAGAAGGTGCGGCTTCTGACCTTTTCACCGTCCCTATCGGGACAGGGTATTATGCAGTTGCGGTAAATTTCAAAAAAACGGGGGAAAACGAAGATAACAAAAAACAGATCAATCATGGTGGTAACTGACCATAATCGACCTGTCTCATGTAACGGCTTAGCTTTATTTAGGGTATAAAAGTAAAACGTAAGATGTGCGTACAAGGCTATGAAGATTTTATTTTAACGGTATAACACGGGTTAAGTAATTTCATTGAGTCATAAAGGATTCACTCGGCACTGGGTGGGGTCTATCGGACAGCCGCCGCTCATACTCTCTGAGCGGTTATTTGTATTGTTAGCGATACAGCGGCGGACAAAAAGAAACCACCTTACGATGGTTAAGTCGTAAGGTGAATCTTAATTCAGTACCTAATTTGAAACCCAAACTTCCTCAAATGAAAATCCTCTAAGCTGACTTGTTTGCACTGCTTCTCTAAAATCATCAGAAACAAAAATGGCTTGAGTGGGAATATCTACAATTTTAAAGATATGTTGATGGTTCACAATTTCGGGTATAAATTCATATTTCTCAAACCTCATTATTCTTCCACTTCTATATCTTTTTATTATAGAAGCATCGTAGTCTATACAATTTAATACGCTAAGTACATTTATGATAAAGTATTCCTCTCTATCGAAATCTGTTGGGAGAATTTCCACAGAATCATTAATCAATGGTTGTAATTGTTGAACAGCATTTGCACTCAACACTGGTGCACTTCCTAGAAAAGAGGGAGCATCACTCCTTGCTGCTTCTTCATATAGCTCAAGTTTAATTGGTTTCCATTCATGAAGCAAAGGTTTCCCCTCAAACTTCTCTATTAATTCTGTCCAATCCCCTTCAACTATTCTAAATCCTTCATAATTATTACTATCGTATCCAAGTTTCCAGACTCTCACTGTGTTATCCCTCCATAATTAATTTATCGGAAATGTCCCATTAGTTAATTGATCTCTAATATCATCGAGAATATCAATAACATCATCTTGAGACTTTGCACCAGATAATAAGCTATTAACGTTATCGTAGTAAACATTTGTATGGATCCGTCTATGGTTTGATTCAACAAAACCATCACTGGTTGGCAAAAATACTCCATTATATGCCGAGTCAATATCAACATTATATTTATTTAATATATCTTGGGCTATCTTTGCCCTCCCATCAATTGCCGCTACGATATGATGGGCTGCATTAGAATAAGTTGGCTCTGAATACCCTGCACCTTTCAAGTTACTTCTTAATAATGCCGAGTTGCTACTCGTTAAAATATATGCAGAGTTGTCTATTATAGGTTGTTGAATGACACTAGAATTAGCTTCTTCTTGTGCCTGTTGCTGAAAAATAATCATTTCTTGTTCATCTAACTTCCATTGTTCTGTTTGAAGATCTGGTGAAATTAAACTCTTGATGTCGTAATAAGGATCTCCATAACTATATGGATCATATGATGCGGAAATCGCCCCGTAACTTAATGGATTTCTAGGATTAGTAAGCGATTTAGAAGTACACGAACAATGTCCTGTTGGATCAGTTTTCGTTAACGGATTATTCTCGACATACGTATACAGGTTCAAACTCAGCGGATTATCTATCTGCCCCTCATACGTATCCTCATTAATAAAACGACCTACACTTGGATCATACCATCTTGCTTTCAAATATTGTAGTCCTGTTGAACTATCATAAAATTCTCCACTATAACGGAACGGCTGTTGTACAGTTTCTTGTGCAATAATAGGGTTACCCCATATATCGTAGCTATAGGAGTTTAACGTAGTTCCATTACTATCAGTGAGACCAATAACATCTCCATGACCATTGAATTGATAAAATTGTTTATTCCCGTTAGTATCAATTCGTGCATTTAAGCCGTTACCATATTCATATCTTGCCTTTAAAGTAGCTGCACCATTGGAGGACACCGTTCCTTCTGCAATCAAATTCCCACCATCGTAGTAATAGCGAGTGGTTACTCCATTTTCTGTTCGCTCGTAAAGGATGCCGTCACCATTATACAGGTAAGTCACATCTCCCCCATTTTCAGGTATCACTTGCGTAAGGCGATTACGCTCGTCATACGTGTAGCTTGCCGTGTTAAGGTTCAGCGCAGCGTCGCTTTGCAGTGTAGCGCGATTTCCGCTAACGTCATACGTATAATTCTCATTGAATTGACTGGATGTAGAGATACGGTTTAACGGATCATACGTGAAAGAATATGTCTCCCTCTATGGAGAATCAATTAGCTCTTAAATACTCTTGTTTGCTTAGATTTCGAACGTTTTTCTTCCGTGAAAGACAATCAACACATGGAACAAAGTTGTGGAAAATGTAAAATATGGGGTGAGAAAAGCGCAAAAACACATCCACCCAGACCACTCGTTTTAAAAAGTGGAGATTCTGGAAATATATGATCGCACCTTTGGATCTCCACATGGCTCATGGCGGTCAACCCTCCCATGTCTCACAGAGTCTTCGCTCCCACATTCCTTCATTCAACCTGTCCATGAGGTGGAGGTCGGATATGCTGCCCGACAGGATCTTCGTCCGTATGTTAGTTCTGTTCCGACTCATCCGTGCTTCAATTGTCTGTCCCTTTTAATATTTCGATTTCTATGAAAACAATGAATCTAAGCTACTAACGACACTGCCGTGAATCGGGGGATATCCTGCAACATCTTTTCTTCACTAAACCGATGCCCCTTTTTTAGGACACCAAAGAGAACTCGAGTCAGCTTATTGCATAGCGCAATGAGAGACTGCATCTTTTTCAAGGGATTATCTGGCCGTTTGGTGTAGTACTGATGCAAGGCCTTAAATGCTCGGTTCTTTGCCACCAGTGGCATGATGACGCGAAATAGTAGCGCTCGTAGCCGCTTACGACCGCGTTTGGTGATCTTTGTCTGTCCCTTGTGTTTACCGGACGTATTTTCTTTTAAGTTCAAGCCCGCTAGCTTTATGATTTGATTAGGATGCCGGTAACGCTCAATGTCGCCAACTTCAGCCAGGAATCCAGCTATGCTATCCCGACCAATACCTTTAATGGCCATTATTTGCTTTACATGAGGGATTTGCTCCAAGAGCTCATCTAACTTCTCTTCGAGCTCTTCAAACTTACTTTTAAGCAACTCGTACTGTGTTAACAGCAGCTTAAGTTCGAGCTTTGCTAATTCTGTACCTTCTCGGATGCCAATAGAACGGCTTGCAGCTGCTTTCAAACACCTCATACGTTCCATGCCGAGACCTCGCTTAGCCACCTCTCTGAGATGCCTTAACAGAGCTTCCTCTGAATGAGCAACCAGCTCATGTGGCAACAAACAAAGGCTAAGCATTTGGCGTGCTGACTTGCATTCCCAATCTTTAAACACCGTGAGGAACTCTGGAAAGTACCGATCCAACCAATTATGAACCCGGCCTTGCACCACTCGCAGGTCAGTCGACAGATGATCGCGAATTTTCATCGCTTCCCTTAGTTCGGCATATTTGCCGTGGAGAAGATTAGGTATGGCGTATCTCCCATCTTTGACAAGCTGTGCGATGACTTTGGCATCTTTGACGTCGTTCTTGGTCGGTGAATTGTCATCTAATTCTTTGCTTTTCTTCACGTGCAGCGGATTAACTACGCCACATAATACTTGTTGTTCTCCCAGGTAATACGCGAGGTTCAGCCAGTAATGACCGGTGGGTTCCATGCCAACAAGGGCGTCCTTGAACCCTTGCTCCGTCGCAATCTTCCGGAACCATCTAACAAACAATTCAAAGCCTTCTCGGTTATTCTCAAATGTAATAGGCTTCCCGAGCTCGACTCCGCGATAGTCTTGCGCCCTTGCCACATGTTTGAATTTTGCGATGTCGACTCCTACAATTAAGGTAGAAGAAGTGATTTGATTAATGCGTTCATTTTGAGTAGAATTCATCTTGTAGTCTCCTTGGTTTTGTTTTTGGATCCGGTAGCTGGCGAGCATCTGGGACCTAAGAACATCATACCAAGGAGTCTTTTAATTTCTCAAACCTCGTATTTCCTCATAATAGGAATGCTGCCCGTTAGCTTAACGCTAATGCTAACGCTCAATTTATTATTTTGTTCTTCAGTCTCTAATCGTTTATTTTCAATTCAACAGTACCCCCTCCGCTGTTCGCTTGGGATTTTCGTGGTTAGTGGGGTTTCTGGCTTAAGTTTTTATTGTAAACTGCTCTTATTGTAGGGACTTTCTTGTCGCTAGCACGGTTTGTAGGGATTTTCATGTCGTAAAAAAAACGACAAGAAAATCCCTACAAGTACAAAAAACCTTGATTTAACAAGGTTTCATTGTAGGTACTTTCATGTCGTTAGACTCTTTTTCGATTATCAAAATAATAAGTTGTTCTACAATGGAAAAAGAATACATACCAGGGCTGCTTTTTCCTTTTGGCGATTTGAATACTTAACTAACTCTTCTTTCGTAAATAGTTCTGGTCACATTTCCACCACTTTAAACACTTCTTAGGCTTCTCGATACCAACAGCTGAGATGTCAAAACCTGCGTTCAAGAAAATCTCCATCGGTGTCTCACCTTGTTCATATGCCTTCACCGCTTCCAACATTCAAATTGAGTTCCAACCGTCTTCTTTGGTTTTCAGTGAACAGTCTGTTTGCCCCTCTTACTTTTCCCATAAGCCTCTCCGCATTCTTATAAAACTTGATTAAAACCCAAATGACCCGTAAGAGGGTCACTTTCTTCAAAGTGTTTATCATACGGGTCACAGTTCCCTTTTTTATGCCTAAAAATCCTTGCGTATCAAGGCTCAGGATTTTGAAAAAATGCTCATTTAAGTATGAAATGTATTTTTTTGTTGAATACTATACAATTAAGTTGATATTGTGATCAAAAAAGAAGGAGCATTGAATGAAATATTTCTGGACCAATACAATTTGGTATATAATTTTAGGAATTGCCTCTATTATAGAACTAACTTTTGGTGTAATTAACAACAAAAGAAAAAAGCTTTTATTGGGTTTGTTTATTAGCATTGTGGGAGTAACTGTTATGTGTGAAATTATTATCATGGCTGACTTTAAGTCTTATTCGTACTACCCAAAGATTTTACCAGAATCATGGCAACATTTTAAGCTTCCTCATGCTGAATATTATTGGCACAATGAATCGATTATTGGAAATTATTTTTCACAGGTGTCTGTATCAGCAACAGCTATTTTGCTAGCAACTCGTAATCTAAAGTTTTATTGGTATGTAATCAGTATCACTCTATACTGCCTAGTAGAAGAGTTGTTTTTATATTTAGGTATTTATAGTCATAATTGGTACCGGACATGGATGACATTTGTTGGTCTTATAATTCTTTTTGGTGTAACAAAATTAATATATATGAAAAGCCTAAAAGGAAACGGTCGGGTTTTGAATTTTATTTATATTTTGTTTGGATTATTGGGTATAAATTGGTTCACATCACCTGGTTGGTTCATGTATTTGTTTGGAGTTCAGACGTTAACATCCAATTTGTTTTCGACCCCTTCTGCCAATGCAGCTTCTATGTATGCCGGTTTAACATTTTTACAGGGAAGTATTGCAATGACCACATATTTTTTAAAGCCTAAGTGGTGGTGGTATATTATTGTATCAGGTTTTCTCTTCTTGCAACATTATCTTTTATATATATTTAATTTTAACGTCTTCAAGTATTGGTGGGGGTTTGGTGTTTTTTCTACTACATGGATTTTGGGAACATGGTTGCAAATCTATATTTTGGATAAACTATATGATGGCACCAACAAAAAGAGTTTCAGTTATGCAAAATGGAACAGGTAGCAAATCCCCTTATTAGTAGGTTTGTACCAGCATGTTTCGTATGCACAGACGCGGCAAATCCATCTCTTGGGCCATGGAACGGACGGAGATTCTAGTCGCTGCAGCAAAGTGAAGCCCTTTCAAAGAAGCAGCTTTCCAAGTCACTTAGTTCCAATGGAAATGCTCATCAAATTACTTCTTCAATACCAGGAGCATCTGGCCGCGCTCGAACAATCGGTAGAGGCCCTGGCCGAAGAATTAATGGAATATGAATTAATCCAATGCATTGCTTAACATTTGCCCCTTGAGGTGTTTTTACAGTTTCTCAACACGAATCGAACTGATCATGTCATTGCAATTGTTATCGACAAGGCTGGAATCATCATTCGAGAATACCCATGAAGTACATCCCCCCTCCCCCCAAAAGCCCTTAAATTGATGGGATTTAACGATTACTTGCAGAAGGTCACCTCGGCCACTCTTACCCCGTAACTGCGACCATAGGGGTAGCCTGTTGCCAATAGCCCGAACGCCCCGGTATCCACATCCTGTTCAAAATTCAATTCCTCTCCATTATCAAGCCAACGGACGGATTCGACTTGTTGGGTTATGCCAGCGAACCATTTCATTTTGTTCTTGCCTGACGCATGCCCATTGCCGACGATGTGCAGATCATGGATGAACAAGTAAGACTTCCCGTTCGCCTCAAGTGCGAAATCGGCACCGTAGCTCGAGATCGGCGATGGCATTCCTTCGTAAACGGCGCGTCCATTGATGTCCATCCATCTCCCGAGCACTCGCAGGATTTCCTGCTGGATCGGTGGCACTTCCCCGCCTCCGTCTGGACCGACGTTCAGCAGGTAGTTCGCTCCGACTTTTCGGCAGGCGAGAAGCGTCTCGATCAGCTCCTTGGTCGATTTATAGGACAGATCGTCCTCCCCAAAGCCCCAGTGATCGTTGATCGTATAGCACATTTCAGCCGATACATACTTGGGCATGTCCGATCGGTTCATGGAAGAGGGGCGGCCATGCTCAAAGGTAACGCTGTCGATTTCGGGATGCTCGAGTGCCCCGCGGTTTTGCAAGCTAGTATTATTGATGATCATTGCATCGGGTTGATACCTTCGGATCATGCCGTAAAGCTCATCCAACTTCCAATCTGCGGTGGGCTTCGCCCAATTGCCGTCGAACCAAAAGCCACCAATTTCACCGTAGCGTGTGCAGAGCAGCTCGACCGAACGGCGCAGATATTCCAGATAGGCGTCAAAATCGTGTTTGAATGAGTCCTCGTACCAATCAATCGTAGTATGATAAAGCATCGGAATGATCCCTTCCATGCGGCACCCTTCCACGAATTCGGCAACCAGGTCGCGTCTTGCCGGACTATGCATCACGTCATATTCGTTCAGCCCCCGAGTATCGTACAGCGAGAAGCCCTCATGATGGCGCGCCGTAAGCGTGACATATTTCATGCCGGCGCTTTTCGCCAATCGCGCGATTTCACGTCCGTCAAACTTTTCCGCTGTAAATTTGTCCATCAGCTTCATATATTTCGATTTATCGATGCCTTGATGGTACTGTACCCATTCCCCTTGCCCGAGCTGTGAATATAGTCCGTAATGGACGAACATCCCGAATGCTAGCCTTTCGAACCGCGCTATCCTCGGTAGCGGCTGTGAAATCGTCATACCTAATCATCTCCTAAATTGGTTTGTCTGAGTGCGCTCACTCTGCCGTGTTGTCCAAGAGTGACAGAGGTGGGGGCTCCCCCACCTCCTACTCGGTACTCTGTTACTGGTATCCAAATGAGACAAATACCAAATAAAGTGCCGGTTTTTCAAAATCTTGATTGTATGCTGTCCGGCTGCAGGCCATGTTTTCGTATATACCTTTTGATCTGTGAATCTGGTACTGCTTAAAGTCTCCACATTAGCGTCTAATACCCCATCTTATAACTTGGAACACCCTCTATGGAATTCCAGCAAATCGCACATTGAAAATAGATCAGGGACTAAGTCATACCTAATGATTCAGGTAATTCGCTGCAGTCAGCGGCAATGAATAAAGCTTTATATCTTTTCTACACGGATTGAGCTGAACATGTCGTTGCAACCGTTATCTACCAGACTTGAATCGTCAGCCGTGAATATCCATGAGGAGCCCGTAAAATTATCATCGGCGTACCCGGTTACTCGATATCCAAAAGGAACCTTTAAGGAAGATACCGAGTCGTTGCCAATACCCAGCGCTGTAAGTTGAGCCATTGTATAAGTGCCTTCCGGTAGCTCCACTGCAGAACCCGAATAGCTGGTATTGGCATATACGGTTGGCGGAATCTGCTCAGCTTTGATTGCGAAAATTCCCCACTTACCGGTGTAATCCGTTTGCCTTTCAGCAACATTAATTGTACCTGCAATTACTCTTATGGAGTTTCGATTCTCAATAAAGTTAGCATAATTCACGCTATCCGCGTTCGAAATGTACGGAATTCCAAGTGTGTACAGCGTTGACCAGGAAGATCCCATGTCGGTCGTTTTCCTGTTATCAATATTAGTTCCATTAATATATAGTACCTCAAAATCATCGGAACCTGACTTCACCATATCTTTAAAATTAGTGGTTCCCGTAGTTACAGTTGAAAAACTCCATGCACCACTTACGAACTTGCCTAGTTCAATTTTCTTGGTACCATTATCATAAGTTCTTCCAAAGCCTATAACCACCGTCCCATCGTCAGCGATGCTAGGTTGCGAAACGCTAATTGGAAATTTGTTGCTGGAAATCGGCGTAGCTGTAACAACTTTACAACTGTCCATATCAGCAGCATTCACAACATTTCCTACACTACTACCGGCGACGTTATGCATTGTTGCTGTCTCAGTATCCAAATAAGCTAGATATAAGTCCTTGCTTGCCTTATTGTGACCCTCCGGGCCGCCGGAAAGCTGCCATGAAATATAAATTTTTCCATCCTTTAGATACACTCCATGGGCGTACACCTCGTTATACTTATCACTAGTTTTTCCGCTATCGATCACAAGACTTGGTATAGACCAAGTAGTGCCGTTATCTGACGATTTAATATATCGATAGGTTCGATATGGATAACTCACATCGTCATTCCGTGAATAAAACAAGTAGATGTCGTTACCGGAGACAACAGGCATCGGATAGGCGTTCAGGTCGTTGCTGACCACCGTACGAGTCCAAGTCCCGGATAAAGAATGGGTATTCGGCGCTTTAATCATATAGGCTGCTGTTGTATGGTCAAAAATAAATAGAGCCAACTTCCCATCAGGCAACAAAACCATCGTGGGGTAGTCATGGTAAGCCCACGTTGAGGAATCGTTCCAATCATATACTTTGATAGCACTTTCCCAGACATTTGTTAAATGGTTATATGCTTTAACGTATACATCCATTTCCGGACCGCTATAGGTAATAAATGTTTTGTTTGCAACGCTGTCATAGAGACCGGCGCCAAAAGTTTTTACGTTATGGTAGGACCCATTACTTGCGATATTGCTTACTGATTCCGCTGAAGCGATCGAGACGAAGGAAACACTCATAACGATCGCAAGCAAGAAGGAAAAGATTGTTTTTTTCAAATTTTTCCTGTTCAACTTTACTCACTCCATTTCATTCTTGTTTTAATGGCAAGAAACTGAGCGATAAGACAATACCTCTTTAATAAAGTGCCTTCATCTTCACCCCTACATGGTTCATTAACTGGGCGCCATTTCTAATTTTATTCCCGGATGACCTGAACTTCAGCCAAACTTAGAGCGTTCTTTCCTTCCAGCTGGATTCGCACGAATCGACCGGACTGACCTACGGCCACTGTTGTGGGGCGACCTGCTTCCCCGATTTGATGTGATGCCCACAAACCGGGCTGCTGTAGTGTCTCTGCAAGAGACCCATTTGTGAAAGGCGTCTCGGACACCATAACATAGTAGTTGCTAAGACGTTTGGAACAACAACTATCCGACCGATTCCAAATGTAAATCTCTTCGATTGACTGGCTGGTGCCAAGGTCAACCTGCCACCATGGTTGCAAACTGTTTTCGTTCGTATGAGTCACCGATCCACCGCTATAAGCACCATTTATATTACCATCGACTGCGCGTTCCGGGACGCCCAGGTAAGCGGTGCTGGACTGAGTTACCGGTTTGCCAAGCGCTATATTTTGTTTTGCAACCTCGACTTGGTCTGCAACACTATGAGTCACGGTCGCTGATTTCAAGGTCGCAGTCACCGAATGTTGACCGTACTTCGCATCCGCAGGAACTGTCAGCTGTGCTGTGAATGTAAGGGATTCGCCTGGAGCAAGCGACGGGATCTCGAAATTCGCCAGATCCAATATCCAACCCTCAGGGGCGTTCAAGTCAAGTTCGCCACCGGGAGTGCGTTCCCCTCCATTGTACACATTCACCGTTACGGTTGTTTGCTCGCCACGATACAACTTTTCTGCCGCAACGTCGACAGCGACATCAAGAACAGGAGGTAAATATTCATGCGCTTTTGTGTTATATCTTAATTTAACGTTGTGGGTTTTCCCATTCGAGGAAGACGTATCGATTTCTATCCGAGTATATGGCGCCATGCGTGACACTGTAACGGAGTCGTCTTTGTTTACGACTGAAGCGCCGATTTTGCCCAGTTCAAGCGTAATCTTGCTCTGAGTTTGCGTTGGATCTGAGACTGCGAGCGTCAGTTCGTTGCCTTCCTCCTTTATCATAACGGAGACCGGCTGGTACGAACGGATAAAGTCCACCGTCCCCGCTTCCCAAAAGTTGGCGGCGGTAATGCCCAACGAATTCTCCTTTACCGCATGTACGGAAGTTGTATTGGCGAGAATCGATATATCCGAATTAGACGAATAATTTTGTACCTGAGACGACGTCATTCCCGGTAAAAGAACGTATTGATAAGTCTGATTCGTCGGATTGACACCATGATTCAGCCAAAGTGTCATATAATTACGCGTGAAGCTGATATCCGGCGTGCCTGTTTCTGTGCTAATATCTCGGGTTGAACCCGTGCGCGCTTCACGAACCGCCTGTATATTTGCTCCAGCCGGAAAATAATACCCCGTACTACCTTCGGAGCTGTCCCCTGCCAGGTACGCCCAGTTCGTGCCACTCAGCGTGGCACTCCAGCCCAAAGCCGACGATTGGGTTGAACCGTTCACGATGAACGTGTTGTTGCCCGAGGAGTTAAGCATCCGGCTCTCGACGATCGTTTCCACTTCCTTGTTGTCGGTGCTTGTGATCCCCGAGCCCAAGGCAACAATCTCGTTGTCGAACATAAACCATGATTTCTTCGCATTCAACGTTTGCCCGTTCGGATGCAACTCCATCCCCGATACTCCGTACTCATTGCTAATTCCAGTACCCCCAACCCAGTTCTTGTCGCTTCTTTTGCTTGGAGCATATGTGGTGTTCTGGTTAACAGTCGTACCCGGCGTTCGATATGCATTCATTGTCGGCCAGTATGCATCGTCAAATTTCCTCATATCGCTATTGAGCAGCTGCAACCAGCCATCACCCTGGTGCCAGCCCTTTAGGTTCGTACTGTTCAAGCTCTCATAATTGGAGGTACGCGTCGAATGCATGCTGAGTGCAGCCGCATATGTAGGCCGTTGTTGGACCGCAACGTCCATATTATGAAACTGTTTGTACAGTTGCAGATCCCCCCGTGCGACTACAGAGGCATCGCTGATCAACTGTTTACCCCATATGATCGAACTCAAATCTGCTTCCGAATAATAGGTGTTCGTGTGCTGCAGCCAGTTCTTTACTAAGCTTTTTAACCGGGGCTGATAAATCGAGTTGATTTGACTTAGCTTCAAGGTATTTGACAGGATACTTGCTATCGAGTTTTTTAACAAAGGCCCTGCAACTGCGCGCCCCCTCAGATCGTCGAAGATGTATCCTTTGTAAATGAGCGGCTCAAAAGCATCGAAGATCCAATTATACACATTGTTGACTTTTGGGTCCGTAATCGTCCAAGATGATCCTTGCAATAAGAACATCGTGTCAATAGTATCGCGCAACAGAACGGCGCCATAGCTTGCCGTATAAGCAATATCCGTATGCTGGATGAAAGAACCATCCGAATAAAACCCATCGCCGCTTGTTACGTACTCGTAGTTTGGGGCCATTGCATCTCTGCCCTGGATGATCTTAGCGCTGCTTTTTCCTATAATTCCCCTTAATACAATATTTGCGCTCTGCGCAGATCGGTTGGCTGCAGTCGAGTTTAGCCCGATCCATATCGTTGGGTCCGGACAAAAGTGATCAATCGTTTTCAGAAAATTGTTCAACTGAGTGGCGGTAAGGTCGTCATACATGAGTGCGAGCAACTTGACCAGATGCTGGATATTACCAATTTCCTTGTTAAAACCGTGTCCGCCCTCCTGCTTATAAGTCGGTGAATTCTCATTGTATTTGTTCACATAAAGCCAATCCATTGCACTAATAATATCATCTCTTAGTGTTGTATTCCCTTTTAGAGCCGAACCTTCCGTTTTATAGGCTAACGCCATACCGGAAAGCCATAAAAAGCCGTATAATGTCGAAATGTCGTTATCTCGAGTATTGCTGCCATAACGTAAGTCCGACCATAGATACGTCCGATCAGAAGCTTTATTAAGACTATTCCATCGATTCATATACTTGTCTGTACGACCAATATAGCTCGCAATATCCGGGTCGGAGATGTCGTAACCGCTACCACCCGTGAGACTGGCTACATATTTTGCTCTCAAATTGTCAAATTCATCAGCTGCTGAAACATTTGATACGTGAAAGGCAGTTACTATCATACACATTGCAACAAGAGCACTTAACACCTTTCGGAACGACATCATGTCATCTCCCATCTTTATATTCAGTATGGCTTCTAATCCTCCTAATCCTCTAGTTGCTGAACGACATACAGCTCACTTTTTTCTATAGGAAAAGTCACAATTTGCGCATCTTCATCTACCGTGAAGTCAATCACCTCCTTATCACGGTTTCGGACGGTAACGTGCATCCCGGTTCTAAGTCTGCATACTCCATTAAGAGTAGCAAACAGATGCGCCTTATGAAGTTTGCCGTCACTCCATGAGATAGAGACTTCCAGTCCGCCGCGCGCTCTAAGCCCGAAGACCTCACCTTCCTTCCACATCTTTGGTAAAGCAGGAAGTAAATGAATTTCGTCTTGGTGGCTTTGCAGCAGCATCTCAGCTATACCTGCGGTTACACCGAAATTACCATCTATCTGAAAGGGAGGATGAGCGTCAAACAGGTTTGGATACACAGACTTACGGAGCAGATTCATCACATATTCATGCGCCTGCTCCCCATCACCTAATCGGGCATACATATTAACGATCCATGCACAGCTCCATCCGGTATGTCCGCCGCCGTATTTGAGTCTTCGTCGGAGCGTTACTCGAGCAGCTTCGGCAAGTTCCGGAGTCCGGGAGGGAGAGATAATCGTCCCCGGGTGCAAAGCAAAAAGATGTGAAATATGCCTATGACCCGGTTCCGCTTCTTCGTAATCCTCTAACCATTCCATTAGCTGACCATACTTTCCAACTTTCTGCTGAGGAAGACGCTCCAATAATTCAGCCAACTGGCTCGTAGAGTCTTCATCAAGTTCCAATAGCTTCACACATTGGATGCATGCTTGGAACAACTCCGAGAGGATCTGAGTATCCATAGTAGGCCCCATACAAAGCGCACCCTTTCTACCATCAGGTAACAAATAACTGTTTTCTGGTGAGAGCGACGGTCCGGTTACAACCCTCCCATCTGGCAGTTTCGTCAAATAATCAACATAAAAAAGCGCTGCTTCCTTCAAAACTGGATAAGCTCGCTCGGTCAAGAAGACCCGATCCCCCGTAAACAAATAATGTTCCCAAAAATGAAGGCTAAGCCAAGCAGCACCCATTGGCCACAGTACACATGTGTTAAACAAACCTTCTGGCCTTGTTTCTCCCCAAATATTCGTATTATGATGGGCAACAAATCCGTTACAGTTATATAGCTCTTTGGCTGTCCTACGGCCATGAACTCGCATTTTCTCCACAAGGTCAAACAGCGGAGCATGACATTCGGATAGCCCGCAAACCTCAGCCGGCCAATAATTCATTTGTGTA
This sequence comes from Bacillus sp. 3255, assembly GCF_031456485.1. Lineage (NCBI taxonomy): Bacteria > Bacillati > Bacillota > Bacilli > Caryophanales > Bacillaceae > Bacillus > Bacillus sp. 3255. The sequence continues at coordinate 34,085 of NZ_JAVDUS010000014.1, read as the reverse complement.
TTGATGTTAATCGTATATTTGGATTCCCATGGGGGAGTAAAGCTATCGTTCCAAATTCCTTGTAGAGTTGACGCAAGAGAGCCAGGCCTGGAGCTCGCAATCATTAAGTAACGTCCAAACTGAAAGAGCAACTCTGTCAACCGCGGATCATTCGCTCCTTCACCAACTCGCTTTATTCGTTCGTCTGTCGCTAAATGTTCAACAACATCTGGACCCAATTGAAGAGATACCCTTTTGTATAACGTTTCATGGTCCAAGATGTGTCTTGATCGCAATGCCTCGTAGGAGAGGTTTTCCACTTGGTGGAACCGCCTGAGGCAGGCATCAACAGGGTCCGATTCTCGGTAAGTACTCCCTGCAGCAAGTAGCAGGGTCACATCACCCACATACTCTATCGAAATAAAATCTCCGATCGTTTTAATCTGCCCCGATGAATCTCCACTCTGTATAGCACGAACCAAACAGGCAAACTCCACTCCATCCTTCCCGCACTCCCCAGTCATTTTTATCGTCTGTTCATCCACTGCATCACTGAAACCCTCAAAGGGTCTTCGGTTTAAGCTAAGACATAAACGATGAGACATAGGGTCACTACAGGTTAACCGGATTACAAGAATCTGATCGGGGTAACTGCTGAATATTTCCCGAGTGTACTGGCCCCCGTCAAGTGTGTATGAAATTCTGGCGATCCCCGTTGACAAGTCCAATTCCCGGTGATAATTCTCAAATGATTTTCCACCGGCATCCCAGAAGTTCAACTTGAGTTCGCCAAGTGGTTGGTAAGGGTTATAATACTTAGGCGAGGAGTACATCGCCATGCGAGCAAGCCATTCGGCTTCCTCCACCTGTCCGTTAAGGAGCAATTCTCGGATTTCATTTAGATGATGGAGCGCCTGAGCGTTTTCACCCGTTTTTGGGCCTCCGTACCATATAGAATCCTCGTTTAATTGAATACGTTCGTCTCCAGGATGTCCAAATATCATCGCACCGAGCCGACCATTTCCAATCGGTAATGCTTCCACCCAACGCGAGGCTGGACTGCGATACCACAAGCAATCTTTTCGTTCCAGCATTGTCTTTTTCTTCCCTTTCTTTATCACAAACTGGCTGCGTCGGTAGCGAGATGATTTACCACCGACGGTAGCAGGCTTCGTACTTCAAAAGAACAACTACTTTCGTGAGTTAAATCGGTCTAGTGCATCTTGATAAATTTTCTGTGCTTTCTCAATGCCCATGACCCTAATTTTCTGATTGAATTCATCGTACTTGCTAACCGGTTCAACCCCCATGATGAATTTCAGAATCATTTCGTTCTTGTACGTATTAATATCGTTCATGATGGAAGACAGTTTGGCTGACTCTTCCGGTGAAAAGGACAAATCTGTAGGAGTAAGCAGTGAAGTATCAGCTTTTGCCCACTTATCTGCTGCTTCTTGTTGCTCTGGTAACGATAGATTAATTTGCTTGTAGGCCTCGAAATCCATCACTTTAGTAAATCCATTGATCGGGAATGCATAATGTGCAATAGCTTGAATAGGCGCTTTCCCCTGGGGATTGTTCAAAATTTCTGGTGTAAATTGTTTCTTGCCGTCCTTCACAGTATAGCTTTTTCCTTCTATTCCCCAATTCAGCAAAGTGTTCCCCTCTTCGGAGTACATGTAATCGATCATCTTTACTGTCTCGATTGGATTCTTATTGTTCGTGGTGATAACGGCGGACCACCCCGTTTTTTGAAGCATTTCCTGCGAAACATAGTACGATTTTCCTGCCGGCCCGATAGGCATTTCTGCCCCGACAAGGGAGAAACCAGGGGTATTTGCACGTGCTGTTTTGATATTATTCCCCATTCCGCTACCAATAAGGCCGTAAGTGGCACCCGCCAGATTGCTTTGAAGCTTGGTATCCCGTCCTTTTTGATCCGTTGAAGCATATTCAGAATCAATAAGTCCTTCTTTATACCATGCGCTCATTGTAGTTAGGAAGTCTTTGAACTGCGGTTGAAGTGCACCATATACTAATTTTCCAGTGGCCGGGTCTTTATAAAATCCATCCAGTATGCCCCATGCTGAAGCAAATTCTGTAAGTCCGGCAGATCCCCCACCTAATGGGCTGGCCCCGGATACTTTTGGTAAGATATACGGAATTTCATCGACCTTGCCATTGCCGTTAGGGTCTTTTTCTTTAAATGCTTTAAGCACAGTATGCCATTCCTCGATAGTACTCGGAGCCTTCATCCCCAGTTTTTCCAGCCAATCCTTTCGCAGCATAAAACCGTTGTAAGCTAATCTTTTAGGATCGGGATCAATCTGATAAAAGGCCGCTATCGTACCGTCATCTAGCATCGTATACTTTCTTATCTCAGGATACTTTTCTAACACTTTTTTGTAGTTTGGTGCATACTTGTCGATTAGATCATTCAATTTGATAGCAACACCATCGTCAACAAGCCCCCGTAGTCCTTTCGGAATCGCTGAGATATTCCAAAAAATCACTCCCGGATATGAACCCGATGCCAACATCACATTAAGCTGATCAGGTGTAGCAGGATGCTGCCAATCTAGCGATACGCCTGTTTTGTGGGAGATTTCTCGAAATCCTTCTGCCTCACCCATCGTTTTCAGCTCTGCTCCGGCAAAATTGGTCTGATACCATGAAACGGTAACCGGTTTTCCAGATGTATCCGGGACTGTATCTGGTACAGATGGCTTACTACCTTCTTTAACACCACTACAACCGACCAGCATACCGACGGAAATAACGCCGGCAATAATTCCTGTGACCGCCCTGTTTTTCTGTTCCATACGTTTCCTCCTTGTGTAAATAAGAAGTTGAATTTATATGATAGACCGCTGGGGCGTTTCAACATACTTCCAGCAGAAATATCTACAATTATCCTTTAATCGAACCGATCATTACGCCTTTTACGAAATATTTTTGCAAGAACGGATAAACCATCACAATAGGAAGTGTTGATACCATAATGCACGCATATTTCACGATTTCATTCATATCTTGTCCTTTCCTCGAACCCAAACCTACCAGAGTGTCATCTGTAGAGTTTAATGTCAGGATGTTACGTAGTACAAGCTGCAGAGGATATTTGTTGGAATCGGACAAGTAGATCGAAGCATTAAACCACGCATTCCAATGTCCGACGCCATAGTACAGCATCATCACGGAAAGTATCGGCAAAGAAAGCGGTAACATGATCCGAAAAAGAACCATCAAATCATTAGCCCCATCTATTTTTGCCGATTCTTCAAGTTCAATCGGCATGGATTGAAAATGCGTCCGCATAATGATAAGGTTATAGGTGCTGATTAAACCAGGGAAAATTACTGAAAACCATGAATTAATAAGACCAATCTGTTTCATAACCAAATATGTGGGAATCAGGCCGCCACCAAAAAACATCGTAATAACGATTGCAAACATTATCCCATTAACAAGTAACGGCCCTCTTCGGGATAGTGCAAATCCCATCATTGCCGTTAACATGACATTAAGCATCGTTCCTAGCACAACATAAATAATTGTATTTCGATAACCGATTAAGATCATTGAGTTGGATAAGACCGCATTATAAGCATCGAATTGTAGCCCGAGTGGAGAGAACAGCAAACCTTCATGACTTCTCAACAAATCCGGTTCGCTTACCGAGCCCAGAGCGATATATAAGAACGGATATAGCGTACAGATCATGAGTAGAATTAGAGCCAGGATGTTTAGCGTATCAAAAATTAGGTTACCTATTGTGCGTCTCTCTTTCATGCTTGTGCCTCCATTAGAACAGACCTGAACCGGATATTTTTTTGCTGAACCTGTTGGCGGCCAGTAGAATAATAAAGTTGATGATGGAATTAAATAGTCCGACCGCAGCACTGTAACTGTAATTTGCTTCAATTAATCCCTTACGATAAACAAAAGTTGAGATTACGTCAGCTGTTTCAAAGGTTGCTGGGTTGTAGAGGAGAATAACTTTCTCGAATCCGACATTCATAACCTGTCCAAGCCGTAAAATCAAAAGAATGACAATGGTGGTCGTGATTCCCGGTAGTGTCACATGAATCAACTGCTTCCATCTTCCGGCTCCATCCATCCTAGCGGCTTCATACAGTTCTGGAGAAATACCGGTTAAGGCCGCCAAATAGATGATAGATCCCCATCCTATCTCCTGCCAAATACCTGAACTTACAAAGATAAGACGAAATAATCCCGGTTGTAACAATAGATTTTCGCGGCTTCCGCCAAGCCACTCGATGATATCATTGAATAATCCGCTTTTCGAACTGAATTCAATTAGCATTCCGCTGATGATTACGACAGAAATAAAGTGCGGCAAATAGGTGATCGTCTGAACGGTTCCTTTGAACCATTTTTTTCGCACCTCGTTCAGCAAGAGTGCTAAAATAATCGGCATGGGAAATCCGAACACAATGGAGTATAGGCTGATAAGAAGTGTGTTAATGATAATTCGTTCAAAATAATAACTATTAAAAAACTCCGCAAAATGTTCAAAACCCACCCAAGGACTTCCCATAATCCCTTTAGTCGGAACATACTGTTTGAAAGCAATCGTCGCACCGTACATGGGCCAATAATCGTGGATTGCGTAATACAGAAGTCCTGGTAGCGCCATTAAATAAATAAATTTGTATTTTGTTAAATCTTTGAGAAAAACCTGAATCATTTGGACTTTGACACCCCTTTTCTGAAGATATATCCGTAACTTAGCATAAAGGCCGTGAAATGAATATCATCAGTTTTTTTGGTCATCGTCATGGTTTTAGGTTACAAATGGTCAGTTTTTTATCATCGATTTTTTAGACAAAAAAAGAGCAAAGGATCGATTCCTATGCTCATTCTTATGAACTTCTAGTCCCTCTTTGTCATCTCTCTATACTCACCTGGTGTAATTCCCTCAATTTTTTTAAAATTACGGATGAACGTATTACTGTTGGTATAACCGACAATCTGTGCAACGTCCTGAACCGACAATGAAGGATTCAGAAGCTTTTCCTTTGCAGCCTCAACGCGTAGTTTCATAAGCATAGTCATGAAATTATCACCCAAATGTTCTTTAAACACATTCGATAGATAGGAAGGATTTAACTTGAACACATCCGCTAACATAGAGAGGCTTAAATCAGCATCTGCATAGTGTGTATTCATGTACTTCAGTATCAAAGATCGCACACCTTCGCTTCGGCTGGTTAGTTTGACCTGGACATGCGAACAGATTTGAGTAAAAATATCGATTAGTACCGCCTGCATCTGGATAATCGTCTTACAAGCATAAAGCTCGTCAAACGGGTTTCGGTTTCCAAAAATATGCTCTACATGTACAGACTCTTGATTTAATACTTTAATAGCCGTACTCATTACATCAAAAAACAAGCAGCGGGACATTGTAAGCGATGTGCTACCTATATTAGGGTTTATTTGGAAAATATCATTCAATAGCATTCGTGTCTTTTGAATATCCCCAACCCTAATTGCTTTGAAGATGGACATCTCCATTTCGACAGTGTAGATGTAATTATTTTCTTCTGTTACCATCGATAGATCCTGAATATGAATAACAGCGCTTGTCCCTTGTATCGTCTGATAATCAATAGCGTGCAGGGCTTCACGGTAGGAATGATGTATTCCTTCAATGCCACTCTGCACACGGCCTACTCCTATGCTAATATGGATCTTAAATTTTATTCGGATGAATTCAACTGTTCTTTCAGCAATGTCAATTAGTTCTCGATTCAGATTTTCTCGAGTATTGTTTAAGTTTATTAATAACCCCAACCGTTCCGGTTCCAGTTCAACGACGTAAGAAGGACCTATGGTCGCACCCAAGTGCTCTATTACATTTCCGATAACAAATTTAGCGTAACGCTTCTCTTCCCAAGAATCTGAATGAAATAGGTCCACCTGAACTAGCAAAAAACAAAACCAGCTATACGGCATATTGAGACCCAGAGATTGCGGAGAATGTTTCTCCAGTTCACCGGAAAGAATATTTCCTTTTACAAGCTGCGTCAACAAGTTGGACCGCATTATCGGAATTTGTTCCTTCAGGATGGAGCTACTCTGATCGCGATCCCGCAATATCGTTTCGGTGACTCGCTCAATATATTCAAACTCATTTCCTAAACTGCTTTGTGGTTCAATTCCAATCACCTTTCCTTCCAAGCCTGTGATAAGTTTTTTAACCGGTCTATAGTTCGATTTGGCCCCTCTATATGCGATCAAGAGACTGATAAATACAGCCAGAGAAGAGAAGATAATAAATTTCTCTTTACTCTCATTCACGGATTGCATAATCAAATTGGTCTGGATAATTGAGATTAATTCTCGATTGGATGAGAACGGATTTGCCTTGAATATGGAATACTCATGTCCATTAAAATTTACGTGGGACGATCCCACCGAGAATAATGCTTCGTTATTATTCAAGCTCCTTATCAAGGATGGGTTACCCAGCGAGATCAAAACTTCTCTACGATTGTCCAGTAAATATACAACACCCTGATCCACAACCGCGATATCCTTTAGCAATGCCTTTAACTTATCTGCGTCTACAAGCATCACTAGGGTAGCAAACGAGTTTCCGTTGACCTTATAATCAACAGATTGCATGATACTGATAACATCCTGCTTTCCAAGAGTCAATGAGGCTGTTGTGACAGGTAAATAATCTAAGGTATGTTTCTCCCTCAATACTTTCAGCCACGTTTCATAATCAATACCTGACTCTATTAATGTTTGCTGGTAAAAAGTTTCTATATTGGTTGTTGAAGTGCTGGTTACAATAAGTCCTGATTTCTCATAATACACATACATATCAATTACAAAATCATTGCTTCTAATTACCGAATAGAGGTATTGCATTAGTTGGACAAGATTAAACCGCCTCTCGGAATCAAACACCTCGTCGTTTAGAAAACGGCGGACTTGTGGATCTAGAGATAATCGCAAAGCACTCTCCTCTATGCCGTTGAATCGTTCATCAAGAATGCGATTCGTCTGATTCAAGGAATTGGTATGATAGACACCAACCTGTTCCGTTAGCTCCGAGGAATAATGAGAATAGAATATGATGGCTAAACAAAGTGGCAAGACAAGCATCAATACATTTGTAATCAGTATTACGACGAAGAATCTACGTTGCCTAAATCGCATTCGCAATTTTTATCCTCCCCCCCTTTTTAACGCGAGATTGCTGTTTACCAATCATTATACAATAGAGCGGGTAGTGTCAATAAGATTGTGTATGAAAGATAAAGATAAGGGAACTCTTGGAACTGTTTGGTTTTAGTTTATGGATGTCGCCCAAGCGACGGTGCTGAATGTCTCAACGAAGGTTGCAGACACCAGTAATATAAATGACAAGGCTTCAATGTAGGGGCAGAGAGAATGGTATTAAGAAGGAAATACTTTGTACTAGCTGTTTATTTGAAGTTCAATTGAACTATCCTGATCACCCCACTCCCACTAGACGGGATGTATTAATCCCATACGGCTTTTCGAATTACAAATGCGTCAGTCATCGTAAAATAAGTATATTTCTGAAAATATGAAGCGGATAACTGGAGTGAGTCGATTGTTTACAGGTAGAGAAACGTAGCTCAAGCGAAGGCGCCGGAGCTACGTTTTTGGTTTTGTTTATTAGTACTATTGAATCTTCAAATAGATGTGCCCTTCCACACGCTATCTGGTCTCTCTCAGATTGAACATGTTGTACTACAGGCTACTTCATCTGATCCAACAATATCTTAATGTCTGGCATCAATTCAAGTGCTCTTAGAACAATCGTTAGCGATTCTGCCCTCGAAGAAGGAGCCTCAGGAGCAAAGATATTCGTATCACGGCCTTCAACTAAGCCAGCATTCGCTGCTTCTTGAATTTGGGCCCCGTTCCATGAGCCCTGAATATCTGAGAAACTTCCTCTTTCCTTCTTAACTGCATGAAGATCTACGATTCGGCTAATAATCGCAATGATTTCAGCGCGAGTTATCTTCTTATCAGGCTTGAAGGTTCCATCTTCATAGCCGTCGATAATGCCAAGCGAAGCAAGTGCTTTTATGGATTCTTTGGCCCAGTGATTATTCACATCAGAAATACTGACTGAATTCGAACTGCCGTTTATATTAAATGCTTTTGCAACGATGGTAGCAAATTCGGCACGGGAAATACTTGCATCCGGGTGGAAGCTGCCATCTTCATAACCGCTTACGATACCAAGCTTCACAAACAAAGTAACGCTTGCCATACTCCAATGATTGGTGACATCAATCGGATTGACAATAGATGTGTCGTTCTTCGCTCGAGTAATTCTATCCTTAAGGAATGAAATAATTTGCGCAGAACTAACTTTATCCGTATAGATAATTGTTGATACAGTTGGTTTTCTTTCCGTTGTTGGTTTTACTGGCTCAGTTGTTGGTTGAGGTACAGTAGTGTTTGTGCCAGTAGATCCACTTGAGCTGCTGTAAGCACGGTATACATTAACTATATACGATTGCTTTGTGCCATTCTGTGCTGTAATTACAATGTTAATAACATTTGAGCCCTCATTTAAATAAATAGGATTGGTAACAGTAGCCCCGTTAAGTTGCAAAGCTGCCGTCGCATTATGATCCACGGTGCTATACGTAACGGTTGTGACAGAGATACTGTTTGCTACATTTGCAGTATAAGCATATACACTACTGCTTACTGTTTGATTTAATGAGATCCCACTTAAGTTTAATGCTGCTAATGCCGCATTGCTGTTGCTGTTGCTGTAAGCACGGTATACATTAGCCGTATAAGACTGCTTAGTGCCATCCTGTGCCTTAATTACAATGCTAATAACATTTGAGCCCTCATTTAAGTAAATAGGGTTGGTAACCGGAGCCCCGTTAAGTTGCAAAGCTGCTGTCGCATTATGATCTGATGTGCTATACGTAACGGTTGTGACAGAGATACTGTTTGCTACATTTGCAGTATAGGCATATACACTACTGCTTACTGTTTGATTTAATGAGATTCCGCTTAAGTTTAATGTTGCTAATGCCGCATTACTAATCCTCTGGTTCCGTGTAACCGTTATTGTATACGGCTGCACAGTTCCATCTTCCGCAATAATTTCAAAGGAGATGATATTCGAACCTTCGGTTAAGCTTAAAGGATTTGATGCCAGGATCCCATTTAGCTTTACTGGAGTTACTGTTGCCTCATCACTGACTGGTGTTACAGACAATGAAGTTGTGCTCAACTCATATGGAACAGTTGCTGAGTAATCGTACACATCGCTACTAACGGAAGGAGTAATCGAAATGCCATCTAAGTCGATCAGGGAAACACCTGCATGATTATCTGGCGTACGGAAAACAGCATTAAACGTTCTGCCGTGAGCCCCATTTGTATTTACAATAAGCTTAGTTGTTGGCTCGGTTTGAACAATTTGAATCGATGGATCGGCTTGAACGACCTCTTTTACAGATATTCCAAGGTCAATAACAACTTGCTGTTGCTTTTGAGTAGGATCAGCAATGGAAACGCTCACCGTACCGTTGGATTCCTTCACCATAATGGAGGCAGAATTAAGGGCCGTAATAATACCTACTGTTGAGGGATTCCAGAAGTTCGCCGCTGTAATCCCAAGCTTCTTCTCTCGAACTGCATGTACATCGGTCGAGTTTTTAATAATTTCAATATCCGGATTACTACTATAAGTCTCAGTATCTACTTTACTCTTATTTGGAAGTAACACATAAGAATATGATGCATCAGAAGGGTTAACCCCATGATTAAATGCTAGACTTAAGAAATTTCTTGTTTGCTGCTCTTTAGAACCTGTATTCGTATTAATGTCATAAAAACTTCCGATTCGCGCTTCACGAAGAGCATTGACATCCGAACCGCTCGGGAAGTAGTAGCCGATATCAGAATCTGCAACATTTCCATTTAAATGCGCCCAGTGTATATCTTTCATTTCCTCATTCCAGCCTAATACAGTTGGTTTATCCTGACCATCAACGACTAAACCATTATTTCCATCTGGATTTAACTTCCTATTCTCAATGATTGTTTCTACATTACGGTTATCTGAAGAATTAATACCTGAGCCTAATGCAACTATTTCATCATCAAAAGAGAACCACGATTTTTTACCCTTAAGCGAACTACCAGTAACACCTGAGAGAGAGAATTCCATACCAGTTGCACCATATTTACCTTCTATGGATGAACCACCAACCCAGTTTTTTGCATTCATATAAGACGCCCACTCACCCGGTATTGTACCTTCTCCTGAACGATCTGTTGTCGTTCCAGCAAGACGGAAACTATCTACGGTAGGCCAGTAATAGTCTAAATACTGTTTTTGATCAGCATTATAAATGTACGTCATGCCAAGTCCGGTAAACCAACCTTTACTGTTTTCCTTATTTCCGTATTCAAAGGCTGAAACCCTGTCTGAAAACATGCTGATACCCATACCCCAACCTGGGCGCAGGTGAACTGTTCTATCCATTCCTGCGAACATTTTATGTTTAACCAATTCTGGTCTTGGACTTAAAGATGTATCATTTAATAATTTATCAACCAATGTTCTTTGATAGACAGTTAACCCTGATTTGTAATCGTTAACAGTATCAGCAATGATCCATGCTTTTACCGTTTGCTTTATCTCCGTTGCTTTCTCAGGTGGAGCAGTTTCTGCCAATTGCAAAATAGAGAGAATTAAATCTTTTGCACTACCTGCTCCTGATGCAATTCCTCTACCATTTATCATTTGCATAAACTGACCGTTATAAATTAGTGGTTCGAATGCATTAGAAACCCAATCGAAAACGCGTTGAATATCTGGACTTGAAATTTCCCAAGGAGAGTCATGGAACATATAAAGTAAGCCTTCAGCCTTGTTTACGAAAGACTGCCCGTAACCACCAGTATAAGCATTATTCGTATGTTGAATGATTGAACCATCCTCATAAACCCCATCTCCGCTGGTAACAAGCTTGTATTCGTTACCGACAGGCGCAAGAGCCTGTTTAATCTTCGCACTGGACTTTCCAAGAACACCACGAAGCGCTACGTCATAAGCTTTGTCTAATAAATTTGCTCCCGTTTCTTGGGTAACAACTTGAACACGCATCGTGGGATCAGGAACGAATGCATCAATAGCACGAATGTAATTATTAATTTGTACAGACGATAATTCATCGTACATTAGTACCATTAGCTCGCCAAGCGATAAAGGGACTGCAATTTCCCAAACAAACCAATTTCCGTATTGGGACTTATTCTCATTATATCGATTTAAGTAAATCCAATCCATGCCGTTCACAATATCCTCGCGTAGCTGCTGATTATGATATAACGGAGAACCGCTCATTGAATAAAGAAACGCCATATCTTTTAATCTTCCGTAATTATATAGAATGTGATAGGGATCTGTTGTACTAGCCCTATCGCTCCATAAGAAAGTTCGATTTGCTGACTTATCCATAACATCCCACAATCCAGTACCACTTTCATTATGAACGGACGCCATTTTAGCTGATATAAAGTCTGTAACGTATGATGCATTCGGATCTATGTCCGATCGCATCGTAAGCTTTTCAAAAATCTTCTGCCGAATTGCTTCATAAGAATTTACCATCTCGTTAGTTTCAACACTGATTTGAGCAGATGCTGATTTTAACCCATCTGTTGAAGTCGCAGTAATTGTTGTGCTTCCATATTCAATGGCATTAACAATACCATTGTAGACTGTCGCTACTGTTGGGTCTGAACTACTCCAAATAAAAGATCTGCCAGGCGAAGTTGGGTTTAATATCGTATTCAGCTTGAGTTGACTACCTTTTTCTATTGAAACAAATTGTTGGTCAAGTTGTAGTGTCTGATTATCAACTAAAGATACATCATCATACCAAGCCGTACCAGTTCCAGTATCAAAAAAGAGCTCTACAATCATTTTTACAGCTCCATTTGGTGCCGTAAAATCGATTTTAGTTTGTTTCCATGCAATCGTACCTATTGTTTTAGATGAAGAGTAATTGCCCCCGATCTTTGCTCCCAAACTGTCATAGAATTGTCTCCTTACATACACACCATTCCCACTTGTCACAACATTATCTAATTTCGTCCACAAGGTTAGAGAATAGTTCCTCCCTGCTTCCACATTAGCGAACTGGGAAATCTCAGCGCGTCCTTGGGATGGCAAGCTAACCTTAATTGATTTTCCACCGCTATGATATTCTGTCTGATCGATAGTAAACTTGATTGGTCCAGAATATACTCCTCCCTTCCAATCTGTTGCTTTGATATTATTCAGCCAGCTTTCATTGTTCGTGTCTGTTGAAAGTTCTTCAAATCCACCATTTAACATAATATTCGAAGACCCATTCGCTTTGACAACGTTTTCATTTAGTGGTAAATATAACATTCCAATAGTCATACAAACGATTAATAAAAGACTCACCATTTTCTTCATACTCATCACTCCTATTCTAGCCTTGGTATCGTTAAGTGAACTTTTGTATATTTCCCTGGATCACTAGCGATATTAATAGTAGCTTCATCTCCATAATGGAGCTTTACTCTTTTCTGAACATTGTAAAGTGCGTAACCCGTTAGAGGGCGTTCATCTGAGAGATATTGTAACGTATTTACCTGCATTCCACATCCATTATCCTCAACTGTTAGGTAAAGGAATTGATCGTCTTGTCGAATTTTTAACATGATACGACCACCTTCATTCATATCTTTAAATCCATGGAGAATCGAATTTTCAACTAAGGGCTGCAATACAATCTTGAGAATGCGCTGCCGGACATCGAGACCCTCTTGCACATCGATGATATATTCGAATAAATTCTCATAACACTGCTGCTGAATCGTAATATATTGTTCAACGTGCTTAAGTTCATTGTGTAGAGTAGTCATCTCCTGCCCTTTATTTAACCCTAGCTGGAATAGACTAGAAAGAGCTAATACCATCTCTTGGACTGACTGCAAATGTTTCAATTGACATTTCCAATATATTGTATTAAGCGTATTATACAAGAAGTGAGGATCAATCTGCGCTTGCAACGCCTTTGCTTCCGCTTTGCGTTTCTCTTGCTCAGCTAGAGCTACTTCATGAAAAAGTCGACTTATTTCTCCTAGCATTCTATTGAACCGATAGCCAAGTTGAGTAATTTCATCACGATATTCACTTTCGAATCTAACGTTAAAGTCGTTCATTTCTACTTTTTTCATTAGTCCTTGAAGATAATATAGCGGCTTTAAAAGAAGTCTCGTTAATATTTCGGCACAAACTAAAGAAACGATCAGACCTCCGATCATGATCCATAATATAGCCCAATTAATATCGTTCATTTGTTTGAACAATTCAGATTTAGGCAATATACTGAAGAGGGTCCAATCCTTTACTTCTTTTAACCTTGTAAAATTCACAAGGTACTTTTTCCCGTCTAATTCAAATTCATAGTTGCCACTCCTCTGCTCTAGGGCCTTCGTGAACTTTTTGTCATTTCTCAAGGTGGCGAACAAGTTGGAATCCGAACTAATAACAGGCGTTCCTTCACTATTAACGAGCAAGAATCGTTCTTGTGACCCGCTTACATTTTCAATAATAAAATTGTTAAGGCCTGTTACTTTAATATTGGCTACAACAAAGACATCTTTTGGATTGCTACCGAACACGCCTTCCATTACAAAAGAAAGTACGCGCTCACCTCCAGAAAAAAAATGATCTTGATGATCTTCAATCCAAATAGCATTGGAATTCTTATATCGACGATACATATCCGAATTATAGAAGGAATTTTGAAAAAGCCGACCAAGGTTGGTAAGATAATAATCCCCATCCCTAGTCGCTATTAATATAGAGTGCATTAAAGGTTCATAAAGCTTCGTTTGTACGAATGTAGCTTGCAATGAGGTAAGATAAGTGTAGTAATTATCCTTTTCTGAATCAGCATAAACATCCAAACCGACTGCTCTTCGATACGCTGAACTAACAATCAGTGAATAGACGGATTGCTGAACCTTGTTAAGTCTCTCATCAAGAACTTGGGAAGTCTTGTTCAGCGTATCCTGACCTAAACGATATGCATTATCCTCAACGACTCTTGCTGCAATCTTATATGAGAGCAACCCTGTTATTGCAATAGCAGAAGCAGCTATTATCATAAATGCGATCCATATTCGTAAACGAAACGAAAGCTTGTATAGAACCCTCATGTTACAAAGCTCCTCTATGATAGTACTTTCTGCTCATTATAACACAAGTCGCTTTATCCTTTTAACGAACCAGCGGACATTTGCATAAAAGATTTGTTCGCAATGACATAGAGAATGAGAATTGGAAACATTGACAATACCGCGCCTGTCAACATTAAATGATTCTGCACTGCACCTCCATAACCGTACCGAAGACTAGTTAATCCAACAGTAAGTGGCATGAGTTTCGGTTGAGTCATTGTGAATACTAGAGGCAAGATATACTCGTTCCAGGCTCCGCGAAAAGCGAATAACGCTGATACTCCTAACCCAGGCGCCATTAAAGGCAGTACAATTCGTGCATAAATGTAAGCAAAGCTTGCTCCATCAAGCATAGCTGCTTCATCAACTTCCCGATGAATCCCCTTCACGAATCCTAGAAGAATAAAAAAAATGAAACCATGACCGGCAATTAACAAAATGATAACGGCTAAAAGTGATTTATGTAGTCCGAGCTTCATCATAATGTCGAATTGTGGTCTAAGAACGATTACACCTAAAGATATGAACATCATTATGGAGTGGAGTAGTAAGAATAGGCGTTTTCCAAGAAACTCTCTTCGGTCAACGGCATAAGCAGCCATTGAAGCAACAATGAGAATTCCAATTGTGGACGCGGTACTCAAAAATATACTATTCCACATATATGTGGAAAAGTTGGCTTTCTTCCAGGTAATATAGTAATTTTCAAATTCCCACGAAGTAGGAAATAAACTAGCTCCTAAGGTTAATTCAGCATTCGTCTTGAATGATCCAAGAAACGCCATTATGACGGGAAACAATGTTAGAACGACCATGACCGCCAGAAATCCCCATAGAACTAGTCGCTTTCCAATATTGCCCAGGAAAATCCGAGCAGAGTAGGATCTGTGTTGCAACGAAACATTTGAATGCATGGTTCCACCCCCCCCTCTTAATCCTTAAAAAATACGGCTCATTCTTCGAGTTAAGTAAAAATAGAGTGCAGTGATAAGCCCGACTATGAGTGCCGCTACGAATCCTACTGCACTTCCATAACCGATATCCTGTGGGACAGATTCTCCCGTAGAAACTGGAAACAGTAACTTATACAAATAAAGGTACATAACCTCAGTTGCTCCTGCCGGACCTCCTCCAGTAAGAACCATAATACTCTCGTATCCTTTCAATGCACCAATTATTGCAAGCATCATGATAACTTGGAGCACTGGCCCCAGCATCGGAACGGTAATGTAACAGAAACGTTGAATGCTATTTGCCCCGTCAATTGAAGCGCTCTCTTGCACCTCGTTAGGTATTCCTTGCAATCCAGCAAGAAAAAGAAGCATATTATTACCTATCGCCCCCCAAGCAGCAACGATAATTGCTGTTAGCATAGCATATTTTGAGCCCAGCCATTCTATAGGCTCCGAGACAACACCTATTTTAAGTAATAGTTGATTCAACATACCATTATATGAATTAAAGATAATATAAAACACGACAGACATCACGGCCGTACTTATGACAGTCGGCATGAAATAAATGCCTCGCAATAGTTGTCTACCTCGAAGCTTTCCATTGAGAATTACTGCCAGAATCAATGCAATCGGAATCGATAGCAGAACTTTTCCTCCTGCATAAATGAATGTATTCCAAACTGATTTCCAAAATATTTCGTCCTTCACTAATCGCTCAAAATTGGCAAGACCCGAGAATTCGGGAACTCCGTAACCCTTATAATCATAAAACATAAATCTCAATGCCCATATAATTGGGTATATACCAAACACTAACTTTAAAAAAAAGCTAGGAAGAATAA
The DNA here is from genome assembly GCF_031456485.1 of Bacillus sp. 3255. Lineage (NCBI taxonomy): Bacteria > Bacillati > Bacillota > Bacilli > Caryophanales > Bacillaceae > Bacillus > Bacillus sp. 3255. Next base: position 18,034 of record NZ_JAVDUS010000014.1, on the reverse strand, counting down.
ATAAATAAGATTCTGTAATCGTCCTCCACTTTTTCATGAAAATCCTCCTTCAGTAAAGGTCTGCCAACATATTCGAAGGCAATGTCAACAGACCCTGTACATGCTGAGTTACACTTTTTTATTTCTTAATCATACTTCCTTGCAATTTAATTGGATCAAAGTCAGGAATAATAGTTGCTTTCATTTTACCCGCAGCTACTTCCTTCTCTAGAGCAGCGTTGTACCTTGTATTCAGATCGGAAATAATCTTATCAAGATCTCCACCCTCTAAAATATACTTAACAAATTCCTCGTACTGTGTGCGCCCCTCAGGTTTCAATCCTTGAGGCGGAACCGGCCAAATCCCATCATATTGCGTCGGTAAAAAGTTTTGCATTCCTGCGATTTCCGGCTTACCAGCTTTTGCTGCAATGGATGGTACAACAGAAAGACCAAGACCTTGCTCCTGATAACCCGTCAAAACTTCATCCCCATACATATAACTCAAAAATTTCCATGCAGCTTCCTTCTTAACCGATTTGCTGCTCATCGCCAGCCAACGAGATGCACCAACACCTAGATTAAAAACGCCCTTATACGTCCCATCAATCGTCGGAATTGGAGCTGCATCCCATTTAGCTTTGGCAGGGAATTGGTTCTTGTACACTCCAGGTTCTACAGAATAAGACAAGTACATGCCTATCTTCCCTTCGGCGAACTGAGCGCGAAGTGGGTCGATATCCAAAGATTCAGAACCGGGCAATGTGCTGCCATTTGCTTTCATCGTTTTAAAAGCTTCGATAATAGGTTTATATCCAGTAAAATCGTATTTACCTGTCCGGAAGTTGTACCCTTGGGCTAAAGTACCTGTAACCTCAGCAATTGCCGCAGCTGACCGCGAAAGAGCGCTCGATGCGTTTTTATATGGAAGAGCAAAACCGTATACACCATCTTTTTTCCCAATATTCGTTATTTTTTTAGCCGCATCTACCAATTCATTTAGTGTTTTCGGAGGAGATTGGATACCGGCTTTTTGCAACAAATCTACATTGTAAATTAATCTGATCGTTGAACCAGTTGCAGGCAGAGTATAGATCTTGCCATTGATTACATTTGCACCATCGACAAAACCATTTCCGAAGCGTGACTTATATTCCGGATTCAAAAATGCATCCAGAGGCTCTACGTACCCTTTATTATAGAAGTCAACTAGATCTCCGAGCGAAAATACATCTGGGGACTGACCGCTAGCAAAAGATAAGTCCAGCGATTGCGCAAAGTTTTCAGCCATTACTGTCATTTCTACTTCAATATTATCTTTGTTTGTCGAGTTGAAATTATCAATTTTGCTTTTGATATAATCGGCATCATGCCTCCCAGCCGTCCAGTAGGTCAGCTTGGTTTTAGCAACTGGCGATGAAACTTTTGGCGTTTCCTTTGGATCCTCGGTCGAACCACATGCAGCAAGACCTACAGTCATCACAGAAAAAGATAGAATAGATAATAACGATTTTTTCAAGAATCTTTTTTTCCTTGTTTTTGAAATCTCCATTTGTCGTGAGCACCCTCTTTTATTGTATTGTTGACTTACATTTGTATCATAATATATTTCGGTATGGACAAAGGATAGAGAAAACATTCAAAAAGGGATAAAAATTAACGTCAAATTTCAACAAAGTAATTATAAAAACGCTTTTAATTCTACTTTTACCATTTCCCAATTGAACAAAATTAGATAATCACTTCCATCAACTGTCAGTTTCAAGTCATAGGAAGTTTCACCCTGTTTTGTAACTTCTAAAGCCATTGGAGAACTACCAATAACATGGTCATAAGAAAAAGCGTTAATAAACATCACTTCATTTTCGATGTTCGCTCGTTCAATCAGTGTCTGCCGCACCTGATTGGGTGGATTGTCTAACGTACACGCTGTGTATAACGTACTCTGTTTAGAGCAAAATGCAATATGTTCCACGAAAGCTTCTCCCATATGCCAGATGAATCGTTCAGTCGCCTGAAACGGTTTCTTTCTTTTATTCTTAAACATCTCTTGAGACAACTCACTCAATGTATCATCCGTCTTTGACCAGACAGATTCGTCTACCAATTGACCGTTCATATGAAATAACAAATCAATCTCTTTCTCAACTGGAACAGTCACTTTTACAATGTCAAGTAAGAACCGATCTGTCAGAACATTAATTCTGCGTAATCCTACCCCGTCATAGGCTTCGTTATCCCACGAACACATTTCAGCAGGTAAGATGATTTTATTCTTTAAGTAATACTCGTCATGACACCAATCTACCGCGCTTTCCGTCCAAGCGCCCCAGGATTCCTTGCACATAGTAATCAACTTAGCGTCTGCCGGCGGTTGATCTTTACCGTTCACGCATATGGTATTATGCGAGTAAGTATGCTTAAACCAGGCATAGTGAGCTGGCACAGCGTAAGCAGTCGTACCAGGATCAATGAACAACGGAAGCCTACCACAGCCGAAAGAAAGTCCAAGCCGATCTAAATGATCATGTTCGCCACCGAACAAGCTGTGTTTAATCGTTAGATGCCACTGCCTGCGATTAATTAGCTTCGTTAGACCGCTCTCATTTGATGAGCTATGCGACGACATACAGTTAATAAGTACCCGCTCATATCCAGGAAACTTTGATATTCTCATATCCTCTAGGGGTTCCCCATACAAAAGCGCAAATATTGAATTTCGTGGAATTGTTGTGATTTGTCTTGAATCATGGTCTGGTAAGTTGCTTATACCGTAGGCTAACTCTAGTAATTCCAGGTAACGAATATCGTTATACCAGTCTAAAGCGACTTCGTAGAAATGCGCATAACTGTGAAGCCCAGCCTTAGAACTAGCGTCGTTTAACGAAGCGAAAAAGCCATCAGGTAATATGTAATCAAGCGGAAAGTCGAACATACTTTTTATTTTAGGATTATAGCGGAGATCCCACGAACTGCCTTCAACGATCATGCAATATTGAATTATTGGGTGCAGGGTGTAAAAGTGATATTGAAAGGCCCCTTCATACCAAAAACCATCAGTAAGAATTCCCCGTTCGATCTGGTCAATCAGCCCGTACTCACCATAAAGTCCTGCACTTATGATAGATTTATCGTCAAGCAAAAAGCCAAGGGAAGCAATCGCTGAATTAATAAGAACAGCGTGATTATGGATCTGCTGCTCCCTGTGATCAATAAGAAACCGTGCGCAAGGCTCAAAGAGCCCAAACTTAATGATTTCTTTTTCCTTTTTTGACCATTGATCTGAAATCATTAGATAAGCCATGCAAAGATCTAAGATCCAATGTGACTCGTCAAGCGTCTGAGCAAATAATTTTCCGGGACCGTTATACGGAATCGAACCATGAATCTGGTAGCCTTTGTAATGTGTAGCATAAGCTATAAAAATACTCTTTGCATGTTGCGAATATGTAATTTCCTGTTTAATAAGACTAGCAAGTACTAGACTTTTCATGCCGTTGGCAATAGCTGAATGGGCAAGGGAAACCCATGCCGAATCGTAAGGCTCCCCTTCCCATTCGGTACCACAGAGGGGACATAGATGATTCTTCGGTTTTTCCCAACTCATCGAAAGTCGCGAAGCATCATGAGAACAATAGTAATAATGCCCCCAATCACCACGCTCGGTGGCACCAATCGAATAAGAAATATTCATCATTCGTTCTGCCTCAGTAAGAATGTCTTGAATTACATGGCTGAATTCTAAAGAACTGACGTTTCTTTTCAATCTTTTCAATTGTATATCATTCATTTGCTGCCCTCTGCATCCATGGTATTCATGTAAGCTTCACGAAATTCCGATGGTGTCATTCCAGTATATTTTTTGAAAACGCCGGTAAAGTATCTTCTTTCCACAAAACCAAGCATTTCAGCGATTTCTTGAACCTTTTGCTCCGCAAGTAACATCTTTTTGGCTCTTTCCATTCTCTCTTGCAGAACAAACTGATGAAATGTACACCCAATAGTCTTTTTAAACAGGTTAGCAAAGTAGTTTGCACTCAAATGAACTTGTTTAGCACAAAGAGTCACGCTAAGATCTTTGTCTAAGTTATTCGTGATAAAGTTAATTGAATTGTCTATGATTTTCGCACCGTCTGAACGGTACTTGTGCATCACCTTTTCGCAGGCTTGTCCACAAATATCTTTCAGCTCCTGCCGAACCTCCTGCAAGCTTAGAGAACTTGGTATCTTAATATCTCGTATCCTGAAATTCAAATCAGTCAGCTCTTCGTATGATATTTTTTCTTGTAGAGTCCGAATCATCATAAATGCTAGCTCATGTAGTATGCTTATCAAGTATTCTGGATTAGGTTGTGAGTCAGTAAGCATTAGTTCATTCAATATGTCGTCTAGTAGTGCAAGTGCCTTGTTTTTGTTACCCGAACGAAGGCAAAGGAGCAGCTCTTGCTCCTTTTCAGGGGAATATCTCGGTAGCTGTAAATAAGAATTCGAAACATCGCTAAAAGATACCACTCCGTTACCACCTGTATAGAAATGATATGATAATGAAGACATTGCCTGCTCAAAGGAGGAGGGTAAACTCTTGATTTGATCAACCACACCTCCAACCCCAACTGACACGGTATATCGTGTAAACCTTTCAACGTTCTGGCAGCAATGCTCTGCAACTAGTAAGGCAGTTATGTTTTCCGTAGTATTAAATATTGCAGTAAACCGGGATTCACTTTCCCGAAATACTACTCCTTTTGTGAATATTCTTATTGTATCCTCCACAACGTTTTGTATGGCAAATCTAAGAAGTTCTACTTCCTGTATAGGTAGATATTCACTCAGGTCGGTGAAACGATCAATTTCGAGTACCATGACCGCAAGCCTTTCGGGGTCAACCTCAATTTGCATGAACTCCCAGCGTTGTCTAGCATTTTCTTCATTTGTTCGATAACGGATCAATAAATTACAATATTCTTGTCGTAACATGGGCATGCTGTCCGTTAATTTCTTTTGCAAATCCTCTAATACAATAGCTCTATTTAGAGTCTCTTCAACTGCTTGCTTCGCTTTTAGTACAACTTGCTCAATTTGATTCAACGAAAAAGGTTTTGTAATGAAATCAAAAGCGCCTAAACGAACTGCTTCCTGAGCATATTCAAAATCCGTATATCCAGTGAGCAATATAATTTTAGTTTCTGGGAATAACTCCTTAGCCTTACGAGAAAGTTCCAGCCCATCCATTTTCGGCATACGAATATCCGTAACGATAATATTCGGCCTGTATTGCTCAATGAGACGAATTCCTTCTTCCCCGTTCATTGCGGTCCCACAGACATTTATACCATGACTTTTCCAATCAATCTGGGTTGCCACTCCTTCCAGAACACTTGGAATATCGTCAATGACGCACATAGAAATGGGACTAGCAGAATAAAAAGGTAATTCCATTCAAATTCTCCCCTTCTCACAATAACCTTGAACTCAAACGACAGTATATGCTATTAATTGTAACAAAAATTACAGTGAATTTGAGGTATAAGTCCATCGGAATAGGGATAAAATTCAACGCATCTAGTTAATATAAAGAGACATGCTTCTCTCTGTGACAAGAAAGCATGTCTTTGTAATTTACATTAAGGACTGATCCTCAGTATAGATCATAGACAATTTCTGTTATCTGAATTCTCACGAGGCAACTGTTCGATAACTGAACCATTGGCTAGTCTTATCCAAGTTTCAAATTAGCGCTCCTTGCGTCAAACGAATGATTCTGTCACCTCTTTGAAATCCATCTTTCCCATAAGTGTTGAATCCCGTTGCTCGACCATAGCAAAGTTGAATACCATGAAGATCTCCACAATAGTCGTTGATACAATCGTGCCCGACGAAAGTACCGACTACATCTCCTCTTTCAAGCATTACAGAGAACAAACCCGACTTTATTTTAGCGCAGCATATCTCTTCAAATTTATTGCCACGACAATTCCCTAGCACCCAGACTTCTTTGTACTCTGGGAGAGGAATGTGAAAGAATGCAAGCACCGGAGCTTCATCAGCACAATCAATAGGAATCAACTTTTTTTAGATTCATTAACATACCATTCGATCTGATTTCGTTTAATCCAATGTTCGATCCTCACGAAATGCAAGTTGATTCTGCAAATTTAAGTCTACCTCTTTCTTGGTTTATTTTTTAAGCATAAACTACTCATACAAATCTTAATAAATACACGCCTCCCTTTTCCGTGACGAAATCTATGATATTTAAAGGACTCTGATGTACAGTGATTTGCGTACCTTCAAAAGTTTCTACAAATATCGTTCCCGTTGCCCGAACACGACAAGTATTTCCATTTTTTGAGTAAATTTTAGCACTCACAAGATGACCATCCCGCCACTTCACATTAACTTCAAATCCTCCGCGTGCTCTTAAACCACTGAAAGAGCCTGCTTTCCACGCCTTTGGAAGGGCAGGAAGTAAGTGAATTTCTCCTGTATGACTTTGCAATAGCATCTCGGCGATCCCCGCTGTGCCTCCAAAATTACCATCTATTTGAAATGGAGGATGATTATCAAATAGATTTGGAAGCGTCGATGACTGAAGTAGTTGCTGTACGTTCTGGTAAGCAAGTTCGCCGTCCTGAAGACGTGCCCACATATTAATTATCCATGCTCGACTCCAACCGGTATGGCCCCCACCATTTTTTAGTCTTCGTTCCAAAGTAATTCTTGCAGCATCGGCAAGTTCAGGTGTCTCATTTACAGTAATTTGGTTTCCTGGATGTAGAGCGAATAAATGCGATATGTGTCTATGCCCTGGCTCTTTCTCATCGTAATCAATGATCCACTCCTGCAACTGACCATACTTACCAATTTTAGGTTTAGGGAGTCGTTCTAACGTTCGTTTGACATGTTCACGGAATTCTTCGTCAATCTTAAGCAGTTCACCAGCTTCAATCACCCTTGAGAACAATGCAAACAAAATCTGATTATCCATCGAGGGACCATAACACAGAGTACCACTCTCTCCGCTAGGAGCAATGTATGTATTTTCCGGTGAAACTGAAGGACAAGTAACCAATTCCCCTTCAGGGCTTTCGATGAGGAAATCAAGGAAAAACTCTGCAGCTTCTTTCATAATATTATAACTTCGTCTCAAGTGATCTGGGTCTCTACCAAAATCATAATGATCCCATAAGTGAAGGCACAACCATGCTGCTCCCATCGGCCACTGGGTGGCATGAAGCGAGATATCCTGTGGGGCTGTATCCGCCCAAATGTCTGTATTATGATGTGTTACAAATCCTCGACACCCGTACATCTTTTGTGCAGTAATTCTTCCAGGCTCTCGAAGCCTTTCGATCATGTCAAAGAGAGGCTCGTGGCATTCTGCCAAGTTACAAATTTCCGCGGGCCAATAGTTCATTTCTGTATTGATGTTGATTGTATATTTACTATCCCATCGTGGAGTAAACTCATCATTCCAGATCCCCTGAAGATTAGCAGGTAGAGAACCGATCCGGCTACTTGCGATCAGAAGATAACGGCCAAAATGAAAGTAAAGTGCAATTAATTTTGGATCCTCTTGCCCTTGCTTTACCCGTTCTAGTCGAATATTTGTAGGAAGGTTTTCATTAATCTCCGGATAAGAGTCTTCCAATGTCAAATCGACTCGAGCAAAAAGGTTATGATAATCTTCAATGTGACGAGCTCGAAGTATCTCATAGTCGAAGGAACTTGCCTCTAAAATCGTATGCTTGCAAACATGTAAAGGATTAGAATGACGATATGTCGTCTCTGCTGTCAATAATAGCGTTACACTATCTGCTTGTTCCACTACTAGGAACTCTCCAATAGTTTGAATTCGACCTCCTACAGGTATCGCTGTCAGATTTACTGCGAAATCCGAGCCGCCCGTACCACCGCAGTTCCCTGTAATAATAATCGAATTGCCTTCTGAACCATAACTTTGATCAAGATATCTTTGTCTTCCACGAACCAGCCTTGCTACAAATGATATGCATCCCTTTTCACTCGCTGTTAAGCGGATTGCCATAATATGATCAGGGGAACTTGTAAAATATTCACGCTGATACTGAACTTGATTTGACTCATATTGAACTTTCACAATTGCGTTATCAAGATCAAGTTCTCTGCGATATTCTCTATAATCGTGGTGACCGAAGGTGAGAAGCAAGTCACCTAAAGTCGAATAATGACGCTGTGTGTCTGGCGTACCGGATAGGGCCATAGCAGTGAGTTTATGTGCCTCAGTCAGTTTGCCATTTATAATTAGTCGTCTTACCTCAGGTAAATACTTAAACGCATCAGGATTATTTCGATCGCGAGGACCTCCATACCAAACAGAATCCTCATTCAGTTGTACTCGATCTTTGTTTGGCTCACCAAATACCATCCCCCCTAAGAAACCATTGCCAATTGGCGTAGCCTCGTTCCAATCCATGGCTGGTTTATCAAACCATAGTTTTTTCATAATTGTTCGCCTCCGAAGTTTATTGAAGAAATTAATAATTTTATATTTCTTTAATTATAAAAGTGAGAGGCCCTTTATTGCAGGCGTGAAAACAGTGATTAAGGGACAAAAATCCACTCAAAAACATATGATTTGCTTTTTAGTTGTAATTTATCCCTTAATCTTTATTTTACTACCCACACAATAAAGCGCTTACACATTATGATTGCTTTGACTAGCCTACTCATTCAAAAAAGAAAGTGGGAAAAAGGTGGTGTTTGGGCAATATAATCACCCAATATATGATCCAACTACAATCGACAAAGACAATGCGACGCTGGCAACCAGCATGCTTTTCTTTTTCATTATTAATATACCTCCTTAGTAACGATCATTGATTTTCTATCCATCGTAGGCAGAAGGAACAAAGCAATCCATTCGATAGCCTTAATTATGGAGTAGATATTTATACGATCTGCTCATTGCCTTCTTATTTATATCTTCATATTTCTCGAACTCCACGAAGCATTCAGAACATTTAAATATAAGTTGAGTATGATTTTTGACATGCTTTTTTATCTCAATCCAGCCCTGATCACAAGCGCTGCACCAATCAACCTTGAATTTATATTTTTCCTGCATAATTAACCCCTTACTGTTATAGTGTCGTTCAATAATTTTCTACGTAGATATCACGTTAACCTGCCCGTTAGCGTGGAAAAGGCAGCCGATCGTCATGGCCGGCTGCCGCGGTATATCTATTCAGCTATCGTTCCCCGTTAGCTCAATTGTCTTATGTTTTAATTAGAGTCGCTGCTTAATTCGATTTATGAATGATGGTTTTTTGTTTGAGGGTTTAATGTACGATCTTATCTTGGATTAGCTCCTTTACAAACACTGTTGCAGCTGCACGATTGTCTGTAGCAAGTAAATTTAGATATATTGCAAAGAATATTAATAGTCGGTCAGATAGTTCGGGTCCTGCTTCAGATGTTTGGCAACCATAGCCCGGAGTTGCTTCGCGCTCATTAATCTAGTCGTTGCGTTGCCGAATTTCCCGAGGGTCATTACACCGGTACTAAGTGCTTCAGGTTCGAGTTTCGTGAATGTGTTGGATCCGACCCGTGCGCAGTGGCGAAACTGTGGCGTGTAGTGGCGGTCACCTTTGGGCCCGATCGTGTATAAGTCAGTTTTCTCGGCAGAAATCGTTCCGACTGCCCCATCCCATTCCTCGACCCCATGAATGAAAGTGTTACGACTAAAATTAACGCCGATCAGCAGGATCTGGGCACCCCGCTGCCAAAGTTTGTGATAGGTGCCGCCCGCTCCGCATGGGGTTTGCAGATGTTCCTCGCCCGCGATAAAGGACTCGGCATCTTTACCAAAGGCTGCCACTGAGTGGGTCGGGTGCAGAGAACGCACGACTCCTGGACGCTTGCGAAAAAGCTCGGTCAGCGCCCCGATGCATGTTGGCGTATACAGGTTGTCGCAGACCGGATTGTCAGTCCCGACATTGCGCCACGTGTGCGCCCCCAGCACGAGCAACCCGTCCTTCATGTAGTCACTCAGCGCATCAAGCACAGTCTCCGCACCACCCTCGACCGCTCCGATTGCCTTATACGAAATATGGATTTTCAACGTCCCAAGCGGGTCAACGCCGATATTTTGAAGATGCTCGATCAAATCAGTCTTCGTAAACATAATGTACCTCCGTTTATTCTTATAGGAGGATTTTATCACAAATAACGCCATCTACAGCCAATGTTTACGAATCTTCCGTAAACGAAAAGTCGGACGTTTAACAAACGGCAAGAACTGTTCGCTATTTATGGATGAAACAATTGTAATAACCATTTATTGCAACTGGTTTGTCTGTCATATTTTGATTTGAATTTATACTGCAAGCATTGGTCATTCAAACATCCAGGCATGGAAACTTCCTAGTATGCAGCCTCTGCTATTTGATCAGTCTTCGACCGGAGCAACCTGTAATTAGACTTCGTCGGGAATGTTATCATGTTCTTGTCATTTCATTTTGACAAGAACTTTATAACATAAAACAAATAAGCTCAGTGAATGCTGCTTTCAATGTTACTATGTTCTTATCACCCGACAGCAGCTTCATCCTGATTTCTTATTGAACTAACGTTCCCCGTTAGCGTAGTGAACGCTGGTTCGTTGTTTGCTTTAACCAATACCTTATACCTTTACCAGCTAAAGGCTCATCATCAAATCTAGGAATTACATGCATATGAGCGTGAAATATTTCCTGTCCTCCAACATTTCCACAATTCCACCCAAGATTATATCCTTGTGGAGCATATTCTTTATCTAATAATTCCTTGACCTGTTGTAATAGTTCAAACGTTGCTTGCCATTCTTCAGGCGTTAATTCAAAAGCGGTTTCTCTATGCATTTTTGGAACAATCAAACCAGAACCTATTAAGACTTCTTGGGGTTTTTGAACAAATATACAGTAATCATTACTTAAAACGATGCTCTGTTCACGGTCTTTTTCTGGAAAACAAAGTGGACAACTCATCTTAAGCCCTCATTTCCATATCCTTATTCTCCTAAAATTCCCCTAAGCTTTTCAATTCTCCTGCCAGTTACTAAAAAAGAACAGATGCCAGCGCGGCGATCTGTTCCCTGGCTATTCAGCTATCGTGTCCCGTTAGTTGAATCACGTATCAATCCTGACTGTACAAATATCTTAGGAATCCTATGAAGGAATCCGAACATCCGCTTACCTCGTCTGAATAGAGTTATACGTAATTTAATAATTCTCAAAAAAAACTATAAAAAGACCAGTGTGCAGCTCGTAGTCCGAACTACTCTCCTGATCACTGTGATTATGAAGTTACCCGTAGACCGGACTCCCACCAAGCCGAGATCGTAGAGATTGCCGTTTTGGGATTAAACGAAGAGATGCTGTATCATTCGCTTGTTCGTCCGGAGCGGGCGATCCCGCCGGAGGGAATGATCTACTCCGCCTGCCGACGGTACGGACAAGAAACCGGCCTTTAGGAACCTACAATAACCATTGTGTGGTGAGACCGTCAAGCCCTTCAGGAACTAAAGGCTTCTTCTGTCAATTCCAGATTAATGCTGGCGGCAGCAATACTGCCAGCCGCAGCAGCCACGATGAGTTGTGAGGGGAATCCAGTGGTCACTTCCCCAGCTGCAAATAAACCAGGTACCGTGCTTTTTCCCATTCCATCGGTTAGGATTCCACCTAGATCGTTTACCGCATAACCAAGTTCTTGTTGAAAACCAGCCCGTGGGACCCACTTAGGTGCAATGAATCCGCCTGTTCTCTCTATTCTAGATCCGTCCGTGAACTCCACTAGCCGCAACTTGCCATCACTACCATGAAAAGCTGATACAGATTGTTCAGAGACAACGATGTCACGGGAAGCTAATATTTGCTTTTGTTCATTAGTCAGAATGCCAGGGCCATTGGTACAGACGATAAGATCGCGACTCCAATTATAGAGCAACTTTGCATGTTGGAACACGCGGGGATGATCCCACAACACAAATAACGATTTGTCCCTGAGTTCCCAGCCGTCACAATATGGACAGTAAAAGAGGCTTTTTCCATATAAATTCCTGACACCTGGGATATCTGGCAATGTTTCTTGCAGGCCTGAAGCGAACAATAGCTTGCGAGCTTGAATTTGTTCCCCCTCGTGTGTAGATATTAAAAATCCTGCATTAAGCTTGCGAATATCCGTAACTTCAACGTGATGATGCTCTACTGACGGATACTTCAGCACCTCCTCGTATGCGATACGCCGAAATTCTGCTGGTGTAACACCATCGCGTGTAAGAAAACCATGTGAAGCATGCGTAACAGCATTTCGTGGCTTGTTATGATCGAACAAAGCTACGTTTCTCCTTGCCCTGCCTAGAACTAATGCTGCATTGAGTCCAGCCGGGCCCCCGCCAATGATTGCACAATCGTAAATCATGTTAATCCTCCTTCTCAGTTTGGTTGCAGGAACAAAATTAAATTCAGTTATTTTACGGGCCGCTTAACGTACGAAATCCGCGTTTTGTTGGCTGAACCCCATGTAGTCCGTTTCCGGAATTTTCGGAATGCTTACAATATAAAATATCCTTGATCTGATCCGTTGTTAAACCTAAACCAAGATACAGTTGAATCGTATTTATCAGATCAATTAATAGAATCATCAAACTCACGATAATTATTGGCATGACAAGAAACCGTGAGTAATCCTTTCTGCTCATAATACCGGACGGATCTGGCACTGATCCCGGTTAGTTTAGCGATTTTACTTATTTTCAAATCATGAACTCCCTTCTTTGTAATGATTAGTTTCATCATAAAGTATGACACTAGCGTTAAAGTCAAGTCCTTTTTCTGCAGATATGGATAAGGTTTTGTTGCGTATAACTGCCCTTTAGTTCAATCAGTTGGAAAAAACTCCTCGCTGCCCTCCGTCGGGAATGAGATAAAGTTCTTGTCAAAATCGGGAATGGGATAAAGTTCTTGTCATTTGGTTTTGACAAGAACTTTATCCCATAAAACGAAAAAGCCGCGGTTTTCGCGGATCTTAATGAGATAATGTTCTTGTCACCTGACACCCGACACATTGATCACCCTTCACGATTCTAAACCCTATATCTCGTAAAAGTTCTAGGCTGCCGCGGAGTTCTTTATTAAGCTATAGTTCCCGTACTTCAACGACGTTCCATGAAATTTCGATTCGAAATACCAATTACGAAGATACTTCCCCCAAGGGCCCAATTCGGCAACTGCTCTTTCTGTTAAATTAATGAAGTCCCAATCCACTTTTCTACAACCCCTGCATGGAATCGGATAGTACTTGGGCTCATCATTTACTGAGAATACCGATAAGAAATTTTTCAAATGATCCTCTGGGTCAAAATAAAGTAAGCAATGTTCTTCATCATGGACGTATTGCTCAAAACAATCAGTACAAACAACTACAACATATTCTGCATGTCTGTTGAGGGGAGCATTGATGTTAAATTTTCCGTTGTCCACTCTTATTAAAGGCAAAATCTCATCACCCACTTATATAGCAATTTCAAAGCGGTTGCTACGGTGTCTTTATTCAGCCAAAGTTCTTCGTTAGGGCAATCTTTATTAACCCCACTGATAGAACTCTAAAATAAACACCTTACCATCAATAACAAAATAAAACTGTTCCCAATCAAATTCATTTTTTTCTTCAACTTCTGTCTCTAATCTGTATACATTTAGTTCTCTTCCATCAAAAAATTCATCTATTAGATCAATTAGTTTGGTGCTAACTGAATTTGATCTTTTATCGAATTCAGCTGGTATCTCAGGAAGTTCCTCCCCATTATCATCGAAATAAGTCACTCGAACTTGGAAGTTTTGCATCCGATAGAGAGAGAAGAACCAGTATGCGCTAACCTCAAAAAGAGTTTCCTTCCAGTCTTCGATGAGACGTAACGGCAAGAACTTAATGTCATCGTGGTTTTTCAGATTGCTGCTCTTATTATACTGTATAACAACTTGCTCTAAAGGCAGATCATTTTCGGATTCACAAAACACGTATTCATGACCATAACAAGTTCCAAAATGTGTATTAATCGTACCTAATCCATCTAAGTATCCACTAATTTTATGTAAAATTTTGCAATCCATCTTTCCCGCCCTTTTGACCATTATTTTCTAAATTATAGCACTTACTAGGTATTAGCGTAATCTGCCCGTTAGCTTAATCGCTAAGCCCTCCACATTCCTTTCGTCGGGAATGAGATAAAGTTCTTGTCAATATCGGGAATGGGTTAAAGTTTTGTCACCCGACAAATGTTCATGGGATCAAAGCTGTTAATTTCTTGGTGTCCAGTAGTTAACGAATATCCTTGTCAAAGTACCAGTCAAAATATAGAAAAGGAAAGAATAAGCATAGGTCCAACCATAGTAAGTTATTGTTCCGGCCCAAACTGAAAATGGTTCCCCAATAAATGCAAAAATAAGTGCTTGAATGAATATAGCCATTGAAAAGCTTTTCCATGTTCTGAAGTATTGAAAAATCAACATTTGTACAACCGGAACTGCAGAAAAATCAAAAGGGAATGAAATAAGAGAGTATGGAACTAGCTTAACAGGATACACCCAAGTACCAATCTCGGCACCGACGTCATCTGTAAAGGATGTAATAATTAGTATCATAAGTCCATAGCACCATATAGAGTGAGATCTTTTGCGATCAATTAACTTTACTAAAATGATCCATGGTATTATTAAGCCAGCAAGCAAGAACCACCACTGCCATGTAAAAACACCACTTGTTAACCATCTTACCAATTCGGCATGTGCACCATTTTCTTGAATATCATGTAACTGATCACTCATAGTTTTTACCTCGAATTTAATTTCACTACCTAGCTAAACTAACTGCTAACAAACCGCCATTCATATTTTGGCATCATATCCTGGTTGGTTATTCGCGACTATTGACTGTCATTAGCTTCATTTGGCTCCTTAAAACTAAAACAAACTAACATAGGGGTAATAAATCTTAATCCAGATGAACCTTAAAAGCGTAGATTAGAAAGCAAACGATCCCAACTGAGAGGAGATATGCAATGCCAGGTCTACGGCTATGTAATATCATCATCGGGAACATCATCATATCGAAAAATATAGAATATAAAAGGGTCCAGTTGTTTTGATAGCTTATTCGACCTGTTATCACCATCATCCATTCCACAGAAGCATATATCGTTATCCATATAGTAATATGAAGGGATTTCTTCCAAAATCCTTTCTCCGGAAGTGTGGATAGAAAGAGAAGAATGTTTAAAGGCATCGTTAGTACTGCGTAAACAACAACAGTTACTGTTTGATTGTAAAAATAATCAGGGTGAAACTTCCACATTGTTTGATCTTTCGTCAAATATTCATATAAAAATGCCCCTGAAGTCATATAAAGCATGGTTGAATGATATCTTTTCCAATGTCTACTGTTTGACCACCATAAAGCTGCTATAACACTTAGGATTGCTAAACCAACATGCATACGTTTTCGCCTCAACCGCATTTGAATTCTCTGTTAATTCTGCCCATAAATCCTTCATTTATCCTACTCAATCTTCGGTTTATGTGCATCATTCAGTTGCTTTCCAACCCGATCTGGATCGCCCATTTGTCGCAGTGATCCTCCCCCTCGGTCTTTTCAAGTTCTCCACCTTCTCAGCCGCTAACACTTCCAGATAACTACGCTTCTCAAGCCTGATGCCATCGTGAGTTCCTTCTAGGCTTTACTTGGGAGCATACCCTCTCAAGATAGGCGAAGACTTCAGGACCATTAACGAGGCTACCGTTGTACACGCCGGTATTGTTATTTAGCTCCGCCGCCAGTTAGATCAACCGCATGTAATTAATATTCATGTTTGCCGTTCTTCATAAAATTTCTATAAAATAGGCTAACCAGTATATTCTGGTTAACCTATTGATACGAAAAGCCGCATATATCTGCTGCTCTTGCGTACAAGTCTGTAAAGGATTCCGTCATGCCGTAATACTCCCAATTTCGTAAAGCTTACACTGTGGCATCCCTCCTGACAAAGCGATGTCCCCACATTCCTACCTGATCGGTGCAATTCACGTAAGGAAAATGATCGTTCATTTCAATTAGACTTGGTGCTATTCCTCCGTCTCGATTACAGAAGCTTCATCAGTCGTGCCCCTGCCCTCACAAAGGTAAATGCATTTCGGCGATTGCCTTATTGCAACCGTTTCGTGGAACAGCCCTTCTTGCAACATCCCTTGTTTTCCAAGTCCCTTACAACCTAGCTTTTTTTTCTGAACTTAGGTGCTTCCTCTAAGCCTGTGAGATTGATGCCGCCTTTGTTCGGCATAGCGTATTTCATATGAGAAAGTTTTACTTTACGCCACTCACCCCATCGTCTGATGGTACACAAGTTTCCGTGTGCTCTAACTTTAGACCTGTACATTCGGAAGTTCGTCAGTCCGCTTCTGTGCGAGCATTCTCACCATATCCAGTTTTTCAGCCCCGCGACATATCTGTTGGCATACCTTTTCTGTTAAGACGGCTCCAGCCTTCATTCTGCCGAATCTACCTGTACTTCAAACCACATGTTCTGTTAAACATGACGCATGCAGGAGTATTGGCGGGATGGTTTCAGGATACATGGTTCCGTCATTCCCACCCTCAGTTGTAAAGTTAAAATTACTTCAGTAATTTCCTGCTTTTCGCACAGTTTGGTGCTTATAGCAGAACTTGTCGTACTTAGTTCAACAAAGATAGCCGATTGTATATCATTTTGGATAAAAAGGATGATTTTTCAAATACTATATGTAGCGAATTTTCACTGACTGAATAAACAGAGGAAGAAAAAAAATTCATGCTACTACTTATTCATTCCATATTAGGAACGGTTGCATTGTTAACGTTGATTTTCTCCCTACGTCGTCTTCATCCGTTGGAAACAGTTTTAACCTTCATGATGGCTTCATGCGTCCTACAAAATATTGAAACTGTTTTAGGTGCCAATATAAAGTTATTTGATGCACCCACCGTACTTACAACATATTTAACTTTTCAACTCGACAGGATTGTTCTTTACCCTTCTTGTCTATTCTGGCTAACTTTCTTCTTAAGTTACACTCGTAATTCATTAGTTATGAAAATTGCACTAACTGCTCTAGGAATTTTCACGATGACAGCAGGACAATATTTGGAAAACCACCTAACTATTCTTACCATGAAAAAATGGAGTATTGTGAATTCTTTACTGGAGTGGGGATCCTTACTGATTGTTACAGTGGGCTTTAGCCTCTTCATCAGTAAATTGTTGATGAAAGTGAAGGTGAAATCACACACATGATATTACCTTTGCCACAAAGGTTTGATGCAAACGAATGGTTTATCCTTCTGGCAGGAGCCATAGTTATTATCTCTTCTCTGCTATTTCCGAGAAGGTTTCTTGTTATCGAGATAGTAACGATAATTCTGTTGAACTTTTTTGTAGCTTTTACCGTTGATTCGATCATTTCTGTAAAACCAATTGATTTATACGATATTAACGATACCAAAGAATATGAACTGATGGATGTGCTCATTTATTTTCTCTGCTATTGCCCGACCGCGTACCTTTTTCTGTACTTCTATGATAAGTGGAAGTTAAGCCTATGGAAAACCGTCCTATATGTCGTAGGTTTTTCCCTTCTAACAGGAGGACTGGAATATCTGGCACATCTCGCACATGTATTTAAATACAATAGATGGAATACTGCCTTGTCCGTTGGGGTCTATATTATGGCATATAGTTTTAATATTGGTTTCTTCCATTGGATGAGACGCGTGTTGGGGCGGTCTAGGCCATTCAGGAGATAAACTCGTCATGTATTTAAACATCAAGTGTAGTTGATACGAAATACACATCTGATCAGTAAATAAAGACAAAGCCACTTCCCAATGGAGTTTCTAACCCACCCTATTAGCGAAAACTCCCTCTATAGAGAAACGCTTTGCTCTCAAATACTCTCGTTTTCTCAGCTTTTGACCTTTAAATACTTTTTAGCAGACAACATTCAATGGT